>NZ_JAPZQJ010000648.1:0-39033 GCF_027530405.1 Microcystis sp. LE19-41.2A
TCCCAGCACTTTTGCCATGAAAGGTGAATGTGGCGTTTTTCCTCAACCGCAAACAACTCCCCTGAAGCAATTTCTGCAAGAAGCCTATTTTCAGCATATCCAAGCTTATTTCAATCTTCTGGAAATTGACTGGCCGCTGACGGAAAATGTGGCTGATTCTCTGACGCTAACAGAGCAAGATTTAGATGATATTGCCACTAAGTTAAGCTAATTATTCTATCGCTAAACAGTCGGCAGTGGGAATCGGCACGACTGTAAATGGGGAGGAACAGAAAGGGAAAATAATTAAATTATTTACTTCTCTGACCTCTCAAGTAATTATCTTTAACTGTAACTCAATTAACGACTTTAAAAAGTCAACAATACTCATCTTCATCAAGGAGAAAATTATTATGGGTGCTGGATTTCACATACAAATTGTCAACGCTACGCCATATAACATCAATCAAGTAAAATCCCACAGTTACCAGATGGAGTGGGAGCCATCTTCTCAGATTAGTCCTAATTCCTTTACTCAATTTTATGCTGAGTTTAAAGAAACAGTAGGTCATGACAGTATAGATGATGCGGGTGATGTTGAATATACCCTTGAGGAGGTAAGTAACTTTAACTTTACAATTAGTGCTAAAAAGAGTGGAGTTCACGGACTATCAACGCCTGTCCCCTCAGAAGCAGGTTATGGGGTTTTAGTTGAATGGCAAAATATTCCCAATGGTCTTTTTGTTTATCCTACTCCAGATACTACTAATACATCTGCTGTAGGATGGATTCATGATGGGGTAGTAACGATCGCCCTTGGTTATTTCCCTAGTAATACCCAAAACCCAATTAGTTCCTATCCAACCCCTAATTATGGCAGTGGCGGATTAGCAGATGATCAAAGTGTGTTACGTCCTTCCGTATTACACTGGGCTAATAATTGGATGGAATTATTTGCCCCTTGTATTCAAAACCTTTGTCTCAATGAGTTAACCCTGCCAGGCACTCACGATGCCTCAACTTATTGCGCTGGTAGTATTAGCCAATCATGGGTACAAACTCAATACCAAAACATCAATCAGCAACTTAGTCAAGGTATTCGCGCCCTTGATCTCAGGTTAATGCTTAGTAGTGGCTCAGGGGATAATCAATTTGTTATGTGTCACGGGAGTTTTGCTCTCCCCCTGACTTTAGTAGATTTTCTCAATCAAGTAACGCAATTTTTAGCTGATAATCCCCAAGAATTTGTTATTCTTGACTTACATGATTTTGAGGGAAATTGGACAAGCCAAACCTATCAAGATTTATCTAATCTGATTATCAACACTATTGGACAGGATAAATTAATTCCGCCCTCTGGTATTTCTCAACCCTTAAAAGACCTTTGGCAAACTACTGGCCGAGTTGTAGTTGGCTCTCTCGAATTTCCTGATAGTATGTCTGATTGGTTAGCACAAAATACACCCTTTTGGAGCAGTTCTATTAAACAATATTGGTGTGGTACAAGTGTAACTCTTTGGTCAGACGTGCAGAGTTATTTACAACAACAAATTGACGCTATCAACCAACCTAATAATTTTCTCTGGTCATTAATGGCTCAGTATAATTATGAAGGTGCTTATGGAGTACCAGCTAATGTGCCTAAAGAACTCTCTAGCTTTTTCGCTGGTTTAAATGGCATCAAATCTAACATTATTGCCACTGATTGGTGGAATCGTGTCAATACTAGCACTGGACAACTAGAAACCACTGTCAATAATTTTTCTGCTCTCATTAATGGAGTCCCTTTAAACATTTTAAAAGGGTATCGACGGGCAAATAACTTACCCCTATGGTAACTGCCATTAGATAGGCGATCGCCCCTAATTGAGCCTAGTTATCCTAAATCTCTGATACAGTCGGCAGTGGGAATCGGCACGACTCTAAATGGGGAGGGAAAGAAAGGGAAAATAATTAAATTATTTACTTCTGACCTCTCAAGTAATTCTCTTTAACTTCAACTCAATTAACGACTTGAAAAAGTCAACACTACTCATCTTCATAGAGGATTTACAAAAATGACAACACCACCATCCGGTTCATGGATCAAGTCCTCCTCAGGACCCCAATATACTGGCACTTTTGGCTCTATCTCGACCATCACGGCTCTATTATCACCAGGTAGTGGCGACCCCTTATTAAACGCTACAGCTTGTTATAATTCAGGCGATTCATTTAGCAACAGCAGTGGTAGTTTTCAATTCTCAACAATTGGTGGTACTACTGCACAGCAAATCCCTGGTGGCAGTTGGTCTAATACTGCGTATAATCCAATTTGGTGTCCTGTTTCTCAATTGGTTGTGCCCTGTTCGACTTTTCCATACATTCGCGATATTGCAGGACAATTTCAGTCTATCAGCGACAGTAATTTAGTTTATCTGTGTGCTACTCTTGGGGGTAACAGTTCTTTTCCTCAGACTACTATTGCCCTACAAAGCTACTCGTTAGAGAATAACGGATCACTATTTACACTTTCTGGTAGCCCGACATCTGGTGCAAATATCACAGGACTGCAATCTTTGAATATTAGTCTTCCTGGAGGCTCTTGGGCAAATTCATCTCAATCTCCAATAGTAGTAAACTACTATGGAAATTATCTTCTTATTGCTAATTTAGGAACGGGTAGTGGTGGTAATACACGTGTTGCCTGTACGACTTTTAGCCCAGGGGATGAATTCTCTAATGTGAATGGCTATTTTCACTATTCCAACATGAGTACTAACACAAAGTACAGTCTGCCACAGGGTAGCTGGATTAATTCGGCTTATGATGTCATGTGGGCTCCCGTTAGTCAATTTTTGAAATCAGGTTTAGCGGTTGCCACAGGGGTATCGGGAACGATTAGCTCCTCTTCTGCCTATTCATCCTATGTGTCTTGTTACCTTGACAATGGTGCTACAACTGCCACCACTTTCTTCGGCTCAGTACCACAGAATTTATCTAATTCCTACGGAGTTTTAGCAGTGCAGACTAGCAACAACAATTCTAATTTTTGGCTGAATTTTGCCAAGGATCTCCTTGATATTGCGCTTGATGCTGCTGAGATTGCGGCTGAGTAGAGTAGTTATAACATTTATTCTACTCTTTGATGTAATAGTGCTCGATTTTCTTTATCCCGGATTGGGAGATCGAGCAATTTTTTAAACAGTCGGCAGGGGGAATCGACACGACTCTAAATAGGGAGGTACAAAAAGGAGAAATACTGAAAGTATTAACCTCTGACCTCTCAAGTAATTCCCTTTAATGTCAACTCAATTTCTTAAGAGGATCTTAATCATGTCTTTTCCCTACACTCAATGTATCTCGGCAATCAGCATTCCTTCTGGTGAATTTATTAACTGTACTTTTGTCGTCGCCGCTTACCAAAGTGGGAGATCAGTTGGTCAATTTTCACCGAATCTAACTCCGCCAAATTATACTTTGGGAGGAAGGACTTCAGGAGTTTGTACCCAGTATTCCATTGGTATTGTATTGCTTTAACTCAGGCTCTGTAAGACTTTTAGCCAGAGCTAGTATATTCATAGGGTGGAAGTCGAGATATTAAGCGATCGCCTAGCTCAAGACTAATAAAAACGCTGAAAAAATTAACAACAGGAGAAACAACGATGACTGGTACTAATTCCACTAGCCCAAATTATGTAATCGTAACCGATCAATATTGGGATGGTTTGGCTGATAATCCCCTTGGTGCCACGGAAATTCGCGTCGAAAATGGGAATATCACTGCGATCGCTACAACAGTTGATCACAGCAACGCTCAAATTATTGAACTAAAAGGACACACCGTTACCCCTGGTTTCATTGATTGTCATGTTCATATCACCTTCTGTGAAGGGGATCCTACAATTCCAGAAAATCCTTATATGGTGACAGTGCCATTAATGACCCTTTATAGCTTAAATCCCCTGAAAATACTGTTAATGAACGGTTTTACTACTGTAAGGGAAGTGGGTTGTCCCGATCCAGAATTTATTACCGTCGATCTCAAAAAAGCGATCGCCAATGGCTGGATTATTGGACCAGATCTATTGGTAGCACCTCACCTGATTTCAGCCCAAGGAGGACATGGTGATTTTACCTCTTTAGTTGCTTTTCAGTTCAGACCAGAAAAATTTGAAGTAGCAGACGGAACAGCAGAAATTATCCGCATAGTACGGGAAGAAATTCGCTCAGGAGCAGATTGGATTAAATTCTGTGCCACAGGGGGTTTTAGCTCTCCTACGGATGATCCGAGTCAAACCACCTATTCCCAAGAGGAGATGAATATTCTGGTTAGTACCGCCAAAGATTTCGGTATTTCTGCTTGTCCTCACGCTTATGGAGGGGAAGGGGTTCAACGTGCTGTTAATGCGGGGGTACGTTCCATTGAACATGGTAATCTTGCCAGTTCCGAGACTTTGCAATTGATGGAGCAGAAGGGAGTTTATCTGGTACCAACTCAATACACTGTTTTAGAAAAAGCTCGCAATGCCAATAATCCTGAATATTGGAAAAGTCGTTCTCCTTGGCAACACGCTAAATATCAAAAATATGCCTCTCAACTGATTGCTTGTGCTGATAATTTAGCTAAAAGTAACGTTAAGATTGCTTTTGGTACTGATGCGGGAACTTTTCCTCATATAGATAACTGGAAAGAGTTTCCAGCGATGGTTGAAAATGGTATTACTCCTTTACGCGCTTTAAAAGCAGCAACTACTGTAGCGGCTGAATTATTAATGCAGCCGAATATTGGTGCGTTAGCGGTGGGGAAATTTGCTGATATTATCGCTATGCCGGGTAATCCTTTTGAGGATATTAATGTTACTGGTAAAGTTGATTTTGTGATGAAACGGGGAGTCATCTATAAACAACCATCGGGAGGACAAGTATAATGGTTTTGTCATCAAATCTCTGGAAGACACCAGTAACACTGCTGACGGGTTTTTTAGGTGCGGGTAAAACTACTTTACTTAACTCCATTCTTAAGGGTAAAAGTGATCGCCGTTTCGGCATACTGGTCAATGATTTTGGTAGTCTTAATATTGATCAGATGTTAATTAAAAATAGAGACGATGATCTAATCACTCTTGAGGGAGGTTGTGTTTGTTGTAGTTTACAAAATAATCTGGTTAATTCCCTTCCCAAAATCCTATCTCTCCGTCCAGATCAGATCTTAATTGAAGCCAGTGGAATTGCTAACCCTTATACCCTGTTACAAACCCTAAAGCGTCCAGTTTTAAGTAGAATAATTCGCTTGGAAAGTATTATTACCCTAGTTGATGCGACCTATCTACCCCAAATTTGTGAACCATCTGGAAAAATTAACTATCAAGATTTGCTAATTGATCAAATTTCGGCTGCTGATATTGTGGTTCTCAATAAAATTGATTTGATTGATGAAAAAGCACAAATTAATGCTAGTCAAATTATCCAAAAAATAGCACCTTGGGTGCGTTTGTTAAAAGGGAGTTATGGGGATGTTTCCCTAGATTTATTATTAGGATTTAGGGACTCATTTCCCGTTCGTTCTGTATCTAGTCAATTAAAATCTAATCACTCTGATAACTTTCATACTTGGAGTTATGAAAGTGTTCGCCCTTTTCAGTTATTAACCCTGGGAAAAATATTAGGGAAATTACCCGTAACTGTATGGCGAGCCAAGGGTATTTTATCTACTGTTGAACATCCCAATAGAGGAGTAATTTTGCAACAAGTGGGGCCGAGAATTACCTTAGAAATAGGCGAAGAATGGGGTAATAATCCACCCTTTACCCAATTGGTATTAATTAGCACGGAGGCAATAAATACAAAAATATTACAGCAGCAATTAGATAGCTGTTTAAGAGTAGAGGATTTTGAGGTAAATTTAAAAACTCAAACCAAAGATAATTTTATTTTAAGTAACGAAATGTAACAAATATATCACAATTATCCAGGGTGAAACGTTTTACTAATGTGACAACGAGAAAGTGGCTAAAAAGTTATCAAAAAACTGGGTTTAAAACCTCGCCCTTCTAGGGGGACTTTATGTTAGAATTTTAGTAATCTAGAAAACCCGCCCTATCCTAGAGAAAGTCCTGCAACGGGTTGACGATGAGTAAGGGGAAGCTGACGGCCGCGGGGAACTCCATGCTAGAGGCAAAACATACCTTGGGTCGGTATGTATCAACAAAATTGAATTAGTCTCCGGAGGGCATACGGAGGAGAGATAGCCTTTTCATTCTATTAATCAATCTAAAAAGTCCCAAAAAATATGATAACTTCCACTCCAGTAAAAAAAAATGACGATGTTAACGCCTTAAATGCGGATATTAGGGAAGTTTTATTAGAGGTTTTGCCGATAATTTCTCCTGAATTACAACTAGAACTCACTAAGTTAGTTCAACAGATTCATCACCTGAATTATTTGATTTATAAAAAAAGTAATAGCTGGAAAATTGGTTGGTTTATTTTTAACAATGATCCAACTAAATTGATTTTGTTATTAGAGGAAATTAAATATATATTGCTCATGGCAAAAACTAATAAAGTCGGAGTTGATGCTATTCGAGGATTCAGAATTAATCTAGAAAAGGAAATTAATCATAGTCGCTATTTTTTATGGGGACATATTTTAAATGGATTTAGTTCTATCTATTCTACAAGATCAGTCCCATTCAAAATATTTTTAGGTTTATCTATTACAACTTTTTTATCTATGATTGCCCTCAAATTTTCTGCTCAAGAAATTTACATATTTGATGATAATTTACACCAGAAACACTCTCAAGAGGAGGCACTTATTTCAAAACCATTACCTCAAGCAAACTCCCCAGTACCCATTCCTTCTAGTAGTTATTCAGAACAGTTAAAATCATCGAGTGATACGATAAATCCTAATCGGCATATATTTTATGGTTTAGTTTATGCGGCAACAGCAGGAGTGTTGGGAAGTGTTGCGAGTATTTTACTCAGAATTATCGACTTTACAGACAAAAAATATGACGACCCCCTCATTCCTCTTTTTATTGGTTTGTTTAGACCCTTAATTGGTCTAATTTTCGGTATTTTTATCTTTAGTTTAATTAGCTCAAATACGTTGATTAAAATTGATTTTATGATTACCCAGGATCAAAATTCTTCTAGTTTAATAACCAACAAAGCCCGTCAGGATTTATTTATCTTTTCCTGTGCTTTTTTAGTGGGATTTAGTGAAAGATTTGCCTCAGATTTACTGAAAAAAACTGAATCGGGATTAATTGAAGAAAAAGAAAAATAATGTTATTGGCTAAATTATACGGACTTTTGCGGATTCAAGACATACAATAACAGCAGTGGGCAAAATAATTGCGGAGATCAAGAAAGTAACCGTTCGCATCCGTTCATCGCTGTTTGAGTTGCCTTTTTTCTTCTTGAGCATCCACCAGAGAAGGGGTATCGCTACCCCTTCATGGACAATGCCGACTGTGAGGATGTTGTAGTGATGACTACCAAATGACCAATTGGTGCGGTCAATACTCAATACCCAGGGTTGAGGGATATGGAGCCACTGGACTACAATGGGAGCTATTTGAGGGTAATCTCTCTCGAAGTCCCCAAACAAGCGTTGTCATCGTTTGTAATGGGACTCTACCAATACCCGACCTTCAAAACCTAGGGCTAATTCCTTGAGGTTGACGGTTTTTACTTTCAACAGAGCCAGTAAGAATAGAGCGAGGAAAGAGAGTCTTGCTCCCTGCCATCCCTTTAGGAGGTTTGAGAGCTTGGGTGGTGATTCGGTAGTAGTGATGGCGGCTTAATCCTTTGCTTTGCTGTCCATTGGGCTCTTCTCGACTTTGTGTGATAATTTTTGCTTATAGAATCGTGAAATATTTACTGGGAAAGACTTTTAGGAGTATTTTGCTGAAGAAACTATCAGTATAGACCCCGTTTCCACACAGAAACCAGAAGAGCCTCCATTGTAGTCATGGATAAAATACCAAAGGGTTCCCCAACGTGATTCTCCATTTTTTTAGAGAAAGATAGACTCTCTCTCACCAACCGAGAAATCCTTTGTCGAAAGGTATTATTTAATCTTTCAATAGGATTAGTTTGACCAGTTTCTTTTCCGACCGCTCGATGACGTTTACTCGGAATTACTGTCTTATAAGTAGGGAGGCACAATTATTTGTAGGATGGGTTAGCGGTAGCGTAACATAATCGGGCGTTGGGTTTCATGCTTCAACCCAACCTACGTTCATCTTATATTTAATTCCACCCACCTACTTAGGGTCTGCTGAAAAAGTTTTTCCTGGGGGTAGGAGTCAGTAGCCGGTCGTCAGGAGTCGGTCGTTTTAGGCTTTGGGCTCTTCTCGACTTTGTGTGATAATTTTTGCTTATAGAATCGTGAAATATTTACTGGGAAAGACTTTTAGGAGTATTTTGCTGAAGAAACTATCAGTATAGACCCCGTTTCCACACAGAAACCAGAAGAGCCGGCTTTGTTGCCCTTGTTTTTTGTACCAAGCGATGTACTACAAGAAGATAATGCAAGGTTTTTGAACGTCCCAATCCTATTTTCTTGCACTAACATCGGACTTTAACAGGTCAAAAGCTTTATTTTAAAAGGGTTTTACCATTATTCAGCAAACCCTACTTAGGACTCCCAAAAGTCTGTGTAAGCAACCGCGTATTGTCGGTAAACACCGGGTAAACTGGCCCCAAAGTTTTTGGGCTGATTGACGACTTCTATCTCCTAAATAGCCACCAATAATTTACCTTGTCTTTCTATCAATTAACCATTAAATAGGGTCTGCTGAAAAAGTTTTTCCTGGGGGCAGGGTGTGGGGTGTGGGGTTTTACCGATTTTGAAGGGGTCAATTACCTAATTTTCAGGGAAAAAGTCCAGGAATTTTCCACCCGATCACTCCCATATCTGGTACTTTTTGGTTTCCAAAAAGTCTAAAAGTCTTACCCAACAAGGTTTTTAGATTTATTCAGCCAACCCTATTTACTCATAATTTCGGCGGGTTGCGAGTTAGGAATCGGTTCAAAGTTGTGGTCGTCAGCCAGATATTCGGGATAGGTGGAGAATTGGGGTAGTATTTCTAGGGTAAAAGCTTCGGCGGCTTTTGATCGATAGCGATTCGGGTTAATAATTACCGACAAAGTGCGTCGTACTTCCACATCTTTAATTCGGGTAGCGTGGATAACTCCCATTTGTAGTTCTTTTTCGATCGCTGTCACCGAGACAAAAGCCGCCCCTAACCCGGATTGTACGGCATTTTTAATCGCCTCGATCGAGTTAAGTTCCATCTCCACTTTTAAGCGTTTGGTATCGATCTCGCAACGAGTTAAAACCTTGTCGATGACTTTGCGAATCGTCGATTGGGAATCGAGGGTGATAAATTTTAGTCGATATAAATCCTCTTTTTGAATCATTTCTACCTTAGACAGAGGATGAAAAATAGGCAGGACTAAAGCCAGTTCATCGTCTGCGTAGGGGATAATCCGCAGGGTTTCTTGTAATTCGGCGGGAACTTCTCCCCCGATAATGGCTAAATCCACTTGACCGTTAGCAACGCTCCAAGAGGTGCGACGGGTGGAATGAACTTGTAGCTGTACGGATACTTCTGGGTATTTTTGCCGAAAAATCCCGATCATGCGGGGAAGAAGATAGGTTCCCGTGGTTTGGGAAGCACCGATGATTAGGGTTCCCCCTTGCAGATTTTGTAGATCTTCGATCGCTCGACAGGTTTCTTGACAGAGAGTGATAATTTTTTCGCCGTAGCTTAAGAGTAGGTGTCCCGCTTCTGTTAATTGGGCTTTCCGACCGCCCCGGTCAAATAACGGCACATTTAGCTGTTTTTCGAGGTTTTGTACCTGAAGACTGACCGCCGGTTGAGATACATACAGGGTATCTGCCGCCCGTTTAAAGCTTCCTTCGGCAGCGATCGCTTTGAGAATTCTCAGTTGGTCTAGGGTGAAGGGAATGTCGGTCATAGAAAGCCTCAAAAACAGCGACAGGAGAAGGGGAGGACAATAGCGACAAATCTTAAGCCAGTGCCGATAAATACACTGAATTGACAGTACCACACCACGGGGATCAATGCTTCAGGTAGTTCCAGTTATCAGTGATCAGTTACCGGTTATCAGTTATAGCGGTGTGCAGTCGTATGAGGTACAGTGTCACGAGCTATAAACCATGCTAGGCAAAGCTTGGTTTGTATCTCACTCAAGCGCTTACCGCTATATCAGGAGTCAGGAGTCTCCGAGTCAGGAGATAGGAGTCAGGAGATAGGAGTCTCCGAGTCAGGAGTCAGGAGATAGGAGACTCCGAGTCAGGAGATTATTTCTATTTATTCTCCCCACACCCTACACCCTACACCCCACACCCTACACCCTACGCCCTACACCCTACGCCCTACACCCCACACCCCACACCCCACACTGAAAAAGGCTGCCCCAGCAATTATCGGGTTGACTTTTGTGTACCACTTAATCGTTCTTAACCAAGAATCTTAATGATATTTTAAGATTTTTTAACAAACCGCCCCTAGCCGAGATGAACGTATATTCTATAGGGGAGCGAGTGTAGATTCCTATTCCCGTTCGATCGCCCGCTAATTCTCTGGAGATCAGCACCCATGCTTACTTTGCTCCGTTCGCTGCTATTTTCCACCCTATTAAGTTTTGTTGCCCCCGTCCTCTTGGTAGGTTCTATTTTAGCTGCTTTATTGGCCACCAGTCATGTCCCCGGCTTTACTTGGGTTTCTCAGACCGTTTTTAGCCAAATCCTGCAATTTTTAACCATTTTCGGCGGCGGTTATCCCCTACAAGGCCTGTTAACCATCGCTGTCACCTTTGCTTTTGTTGGCAGTTTATTCGATTTATTTAACTTTTACGTCTATCAAACCAATCGCGGACAGTAACAGGTAAAGGGTGATAGGGACTGTCTAGAATGGGAATGAGGTTTTTATGGGATCGAATCGTCTATGCGCCCTATTTTCTGCCGTTTTTGGCTATTAACAATAATTTCTCTGCTGCTCACCCTGAGTATCGGCATTGTCAATCCCCAACCCAGTTTCGGGCGCTCGTGGATGGATTTACTTTTTCGCGGTGTGCAGGTTATTCAACTCACCACTATTTCTCCTCAGCAGGAAGTCGTCCTCGGTAGGCAGATTAATCAAGGTTTATTAGAATCAGGTAAGATAAAACTGGCCAAAGATGCCGGAATTAACCAATATGTCCAAGAAATCGGCCAGCGATTAGCGGCAACTAGCGATCGCCCTGACCTTCCCTACACTTTTCAAGTGGTGCGCGACAATAGCATTAACGCCTTCGCTACTATGGGCGGATTTATCTATTTACACACGGGATTGATTAAAACTGCTGATAATGAGGCAGAATTAGCCAGCGTCATTGCCCATGAAATCGGCCATATCGTCGGTCGTCATTCTATCACCCAATTACGCAATACTGCCCTCGCCCAAGGACTTCTCAGCGCGGCGGGATTAGACACAAAAACTTGGGTACAATTGGCAGTCAATCTCGCCTATAATCTGCCCAATAGTCGCAAGGATGAATTAGAAGCGGACCGACTGGGTTTAAACAATCTAGCTGAGGCTGGTTATGCAGCCAAGGCGATGATCTCCTTGATGGGAAAATTAGCACAACAGGGGGGTTCTACCCCGACAATTCTCAGCACCCATCCGGCTACAAGTGATCGCATTTTGGCACTACAAAAACAGCTTAATTCGGTTAATAACAAGCAGAATCAAGGTTTAGACGAGGATTATTACCAATTGCAGATTCGCTCTCTCCGCTAATCAGACAATTTCCTGAACAGATAAAAACTCGGCCACCGCTTGATTAAAACTTTCAGGTTCCCCTAAAAATGCCCAATGATTACCCGGTATCTTTTTAATCTCTAGAGAAGTTAAATACTTTTTATAAGATTGAATTTGCCAAGCAGTGCGATTTAATCCCTGTTGGGGAAGGATTAATAAACTGGGAATATCTAAAGTTTTAGTTAATCCGGCAAACCCCATGACATCCTCAAAAATTTCCCCGCGTGCCGATAAAGTGAATTTACCACTCCAACTGCCATCAGCTTTTTGTTCAATGGCATTTTTAAACACCTCTTGCTGTAGATTTGACCAACCTTTATATTGTTTTAATTGACGAGCGATCGCCTCTATGCTCTGATAACTATCAAAGGAGCGAGTAATCTTTAAAAAGGGCAAAACTTGATAGAGAATTGGAAAAGTTATCCTAATCCAACTAGGCATTTTATCGATAAAAAAGGGATCGACTAAAATTAAACTCTTAAATACTTCCGGCTGTTGAGTTGCCCAAATTGCCGCTATTTTAGCACTCCAAGAATGACCTAAAATATGTGCTTGCGTCCAACCTAAATGATTAATTAAAGCCCTTAAATCGCCGATATAATCCTGAAAGTGATAACCGGTTGCCGGTTTACCGCTTTCCCCATGTCCCCGCAAATCTGGGGCAATAACTTGATAATTTGAGCTTAAATAATCGCCCAAGCTTGACCAAACCAAAGCATGATCCGCCATGCCGTGCAATAATAATAGAGGCATACCTCGATCGCTCCATTGTAAATAGGAAATTTCCATCGAGTTATTGGTAAAAGTCTGGCGTTGTGGCATAAATTCTCGACTGATTTTTACTCTATAATTTACCTATCACTTAATAAAACTTCATACAATGGCACGACAATCTCCGCTCACTGGGACTAGCTTAGAACAATTGTCTTGGACATGGCAAGGTCACACCATCCCCTACACTGTGCGGGGAGAAGGACAACCCCTAGTATTAATTCACGGTTTTGGGGCATCTATCGGTCATTGGCGCAAAAATATCCCCGTTTTAGCGGAAAATGGCTATCAAGTCTATGCCCTAGATCTTTTGGGATTTGGGGGTACAGATAAGCCCGCTTTAGATTATAGTCTCGACCTTTGGCTGCGGCAAATACAAGACTTTTGGCGAGAAAAAATGGCAAAACCGGCGGTATTTATCGGTAATTCCATCGGGGGACTGATTACCTTAATGCTGATGGCAGAATCTCCCGAAATCACTGCTGGAGGAGTAATTATTAACTGTGCCGGAGGATTAAACCATCGTCCCGAAGAATTAAATTTGCCGCTGCGTTTAATCATGGCTGCCTTTACCGGTTTAGTTAGTTCTCCCGTGACAGGAAAGTTTATTTTTGGACAGGTAAGGCAGAAAAATCGCATCCGTAACACCTTAAAACAGGTTTATCGGGATCATACCGCGATTACCGAGGAATTAGTCGAAATTCTCTATCAACCCTCCTGTGATGCGGGTGCGTGGGGAGTGTTCGCATCGGTGTTGACGGCACCCCCCGGACCTTCTCCCCTGGAATTATTACCGCAAATCGATCGCCCTTTATTGGTACTCTGGGGAGAGGATGACCCTTGGACACCGATCGCCGGTTCGGTAATTTACCAAGAAAGAGCTAAAATGGGAAATAATACCCAATTTTATCCGATTGCCAAAGCTGGTCACTGTCCCCACGATGAACATCCCGAAAAAGTTAATCAATTAATTTTGAGTTGGCTGTCGGAAATGGGGATTTAGTCAGTTATCGAAGATTTTAGCGATTAATAGTTACTGGAGAAATCTGCCAATCGGGGCGAAGATTTTTCGCCCCTTGCAGATAGACGTGCTGCATTTCGCTTTGTAGTTTGGGAGTATTAACGTGGAGAATTACGCGAATACACTTGTCCAGACTACCAACGACGTGCATCTGTTGCACATCGAGGAGGGGGACATTTTGCCAATGGGGACGTTCGCGAGCGATAGCGGCGGGGAAAATCGCGTCTAAATCCTGAGTTGCCGTAAAGATAATACTAACAATATCATCGGGATCGAGACTATTGTGGATTTCGATCGCTTCGAGGAGTTCTGTTACTGCTTCTCGTATAGCTTCAATAGTATTAGCCGTTACTGTCGTTGCTCCCCGAATGGCTCGAACCTTCCACTGCACGATTGTCATCCTCCGCTAATCCTGATGAGTCAATTTTAGGGGTTAACGCGCCCTTTTTCTCGACTTTAATCTGGCCATCAGGGTCGGTATAACCACAATAGTTGTCCGTTAACTTCCAATTCAAATTCTAGGCGCTGTAGGGTTTTTTGTAATCCTGGGGGTATTGGGGAACGATTGCCCGTCAGACGACTGAGGAGGGGTTTCGGTTCTTCGATAGTCTGACATTTAGTTTTATCTGGGGGTAATCCTGCCAATTCTAGCGCCCAAAGTCGGGCATCTTCCTCGGTTCCCAAGCGATCAACCACTCCTAATTCTAACGCCTGTTGGCCGGTAAAAATGCGCCCATCGGCAAAACTTTTCACCTGATTGACATCTAAATTTCTCGCTCCGGCGACGGTTTGCAGAAATTGCTGATAACTGGTATCGATCATATCCTGGAGAATTCTTTCTTCTTCATCAGTTAATTCTCGATCGAAGGAGAGAATATCTTTATAGGGGCCAGATTTAATCACTTTAAACGAAACTCCCACCTTATCCAACAATCTTTCCAGATTGTTCCCTCTGAGGATAACACCGATCGAGCCAGTAATCGTGCCGGGGTTAGCCATAATATAATTAGCTCCCATACCGATATAAACGCCGCCAGAGGCGGAAATATTGCCAAAACTAGCGATTATTTTCGTGTTTTTTTGTAACCGCTTCAATGCTTCATAAATTTCTTGGGAATCCCCCACGGTTCCCCCGGGGGAGTCAATGCGGAGAAGTAGGGCGGGATATTGCCTTTCTTTGACGATTTCTAGGGCTTTTAAGACTCTTTTGCGGGTATCGGAGGCAATTGCACCTGTAATTTCTATTCGAGCGATTTGTTTGTGGGTTTTCGGTTTAAAAGGCCAGACCATCAGGTTTAAATATCTCTCAAAAAAGGACTCTTTCTAATCTAACGCTTTGATCGTTCCGGGTTAAGCAGACGTTATATTTCAGAATTTAAGGACAAAATGTCTGGTTAAGTGTTTGACATCCTCACGGCCAGGGCCGGACGGTGATGACCGGGCAGCTCGAACAAGATTTATTCAGCAAACCCTAATTAGGGCTGGCTGAATAATGGTAAAACCCTTTTAAAATAAGGCTTTTGACCTGTTAAAATCCGATGTTAGTGCCAGAATATAGGATTAGGACATTCAAAAAACTTGCATTATCCTTCTCTTAGTAGATAAACTGGTACAAAAAAGAAGGGCAACAAAGCCTGAAACGACCGGCTACTGACGACCGGCTACTGACTCCTAACCCCACCAACAAACTTTTTGCCGCAGACCCTAAGTAGGGTTTGCTGAATAAATCTAAAAACCTTATCCAACAAGGTTTTTAGACTTTTTTCCCCTCAAAAAGTGCCGACCATTGGAGTGATTGGGGGGAAAATTCCTGGACTTTTTCCCTGAAAATTAGCTAATTGACCACCTGAAAATCGGTAAAACCCCACACCCCACACCCCACACCCCACACCCTACCCCCACGAAAAACTTTTTGCCGCAAACCCTAAGTAGGGCAAGGGGCAGTAGAAGCTGATGGGCAAATCGCCATTCGGAGCAATTACCGACCTGAACAAGGAAATTACAGATTTTTTCAAGCTAGGATCAAAGATTTTGTATCGAAAAATACAAAACTGGTCAAAGTGACTGTTTAGGATGGATTTTTTGAGAAGCTTAAGAACCGATTCATACGTCAAAGGAGTTTTCCATGCCCGAAACGCCACAAGAAGTCTTGAAAATGATTCAGGACAACAATATTAAGATTATCGACCTGAAATTTATTGATATGCCAGGTATCTGGCAACATTGCTCGTTCTACTACGATCAAATCGATGAAAGCTCTTTCAGCGATGGTGTTGCCTTCGATGGTTCCAGTATTCGCGGTTGGAAAGCAATTAACGAATCCGATATGGCCATGGTTCCCGATCCCACCACTGCTTGGATCGATCCCTTCTACAAAGAACCTACCCTAAGCATGATCTGTAGCATCAAAGAACCGAGAACCGGTGAATGGTATAGCCGCGATCCTCGCTCTATTGCTCAGAAAGCGATTGATTATCTTAGCACTACCGGTTTAGGTGATACCGTATATTTTGGACCGGAAGCGGAATTTTTCCTCTTTGATAGCGCTCGTTTCGACCAAACCGCCAACTCGGGCTATTACTACATGGATAGTGTCGAAGGTCGTTGGAATAGCGGTAAAGACGAAAAAGACGGAAATCTTGCCTATAAACCCGCCTACAAACAGGGTTATTTTCCCGTTAGTCCCACCGATACCTCTCAAGACATTCGCACGGAAATGCTCTTAACCATGGCCGACTGCGGAGTTCCCATCGAAAAACATCACCATGAAGTCGCTACTGGTGGTCAAAACGAGTTAGGGATTAAATTCTCTACCCTAGTACGGGCTGCCGACTACTTGATGACCTATAAATACTGCATCAAGAACGTGGCCAAGAAATACGGTAAAACCGTCACCTTTATGCCTAAACCCATCTTTGGTGATAATGGTTCCGGGATGCACGTTCACCAGTCTATCTGGAAAGATGGTCAACCCCTGTTCGCTGGGGATAAATACGCCGGACTTAGCCAAATGGCACTGCACTACATCGGTGGTTTGCTTAGACACGCTCCCGCACTCTTAGCTTTAACTAACCCCACCACCAACTCTTACAAGCGTCTCGTCCCCGGTTTTGAGGCCCCTGTAAACCTGGCTTACTCCCAAGGTAATCGCTCCGCTTCGATTCGGATTCCTTTATCGGGAAGCAACCCGAAAGCCAAACGTTTAGAATTCCGCTGTCCTGACGCGACTTCTAACCCCTACCTCGCTTTTGCAGCTATGCTCTGTGCCGGTATCGATGGGATTAAAAATCAAATTGAACCGGGGGAACCTCTCGATGTGGATATCTACGAACTCAGTCCCGAAGAATTGTCAAAAATACCCTCTACCCCCGGTTCTTTAGAAGCAGCTCTGGAAAGTCTCGAAAAAGATCACGCTTTCTTGACCGATTCTGGTGTCTTTACCGAAGACTTTATCCACAACTGGATCACCTACAAGCTCGATAACGAAGTTAACCCGATGCGCTTACGTCCTCACCCCTACGAGTTCTCTCTCTACTACGATGTCTAAGGTTTGATTGACCAATCATTAATACTAGGGGAGGCTTTTGTCTGCCCTTTTTTTTCCGAATCAGCAAGTCAGTCCCGATGAAAAAATTTTCACCACCGCAGATGAAAGAGGTTTCCTTCCCCACACCCCAACCCCCAGGAAACACTTTTTGCCGCAAACCCTAGTATAATCCCTTGCTGCCAATTAAGTAGGGAGGCACAATTATTTGTAGGATGGGTTAGCGGTAGCGTAACATAATCGGGCGTTGGGTTTCATGCTTCAACCCAACCTACGTTCATCTTATATTTAATTCCACCCACCCACTTAGCATAAAATAGGATTAATTGACCAGAATTTTGGGGCGATAGTTTATGGAACGCGGGTTATTGTGGACACCTTTATTAATTCTATTTATTTGGTTGGCTTGGAGTGGTTGGAATGAATACCAAAAAGTGGAAATCTATCGATCATGGGCGGAAAACTTCGAGCGAGCTAAGTATGATATATATTCTGTCTTAGGTCAAAAAGATAAAATTATCACTTGGGGAAAGCCAACTCGTAAGGGAGTCATAAATTTACAAACTTTTTCCCTAGAGGAGGTCAAAGAAATCCGTCTGTTAGTTAATAATCAAGTGGTGGATTTAGATGCTCTTCCCCCCCAAGGTTCCCCTTGCCTAGAATTTATTTTTAAAGAGCGATCGCCTGAAAGAATTCCCTTTACTGAAGTTGAATTAGCCAGTCGGTGGGCGAAATTTTTACAACAACAAATCTTAATTTAATGGCGATAATTTCTAGCGCAATCTTCCTGATCGCAGGATACCGACAACTAACCATAAACCGATAAAACTAGCTGTAGCAAATAATACGGTACTAATAATAGTTAATTGCCGAGATTGGGTGCTGGCCGTAACAATAGCAGCCCCGATAATTAAGGAACCAATAATCACACTAAAAGCTAGTCGATTGGCGGAATTATCTAAACTGCGACGGAGATTATCTAAGTCGCGAATTTTCAGATTAACATTTAAAGTTTCCGAGGTTAAACCATCTAGTAAAACTTCGATTTGACGGGGAGATTTCAGGGAAAAAGATTTCAAGTCTAAAACTGTTCTTAGGGCAGTTTGTAGGGGAGTGCTACCGATTAACTGTTGTTCAAGAATATTAGTTAATAGCGGTTTGACTTCTTCTAGGATATTAATATCAGGATTAAATTTTCGGGCAGTTCCTTCTAGATTAGCGAGACTTTTGGCAAATAAACCTAAATTACCCGGAAGTTTAATTCTATTGCGACGGGCAATTTGCAAAAGTTCATAAACCACCTCACTAAAGTTAATTTGATTTAAATTGAGGTTATAATATTTTCGCAACATCCGCTCATAATCCACCTCTAATTGTACTAAAGTAATCGGCACGACTGACTCGGATAGTTTAATAGTTAGTTGACTGCATCTTTTGGCATCTAAGTCAACAATTGCCAATAACAATTCTGTTAAAATTTGTTGAGTTTGTGGGTCTAATCTGCCCACCATGCCACAGTCAATTAAAGCCACTCTACCATCATCAAGATAGAAAATATTACCCGGATGGGGATCGGCATGAAAGAAGCCATCAATATAAATTTGTTGAAAAAATGACCGAAACAAAATTCTAGTTATTTCACTTTTTCTTTGGGAAATTGCTTGCTCGGTTGGCGGTCTAGAAACATCGGCCTCTAAAATTTGTTTTCCTTCTAACCATTCTAACACTAATAGCCTGGAATTAGTTAAGTGCCAATAAATTTTAGGAATAACTAACTGTTTGGGTTCTGACCACCGACTCTGGGTTAAATTATAGCGTAATTGGTCAGTATAATGACCTTCTTGGGTAAAATCTAATTCCGCATTGACTGCTTTAATAAACTCCTCTGCTAAGTTAACAACGTCATAACTTTGACCAAATTCTGTGAAGGCAACTAAATCAGCAATTCCCTTAATTAAGGCACTATCTTGGGCGACAATTTTTTCGATCCCCGGACGCAAGACTTTAATCGCTACTTCCTCCCCAGATAATAAAGTTGCCCGATGAATTTGCCCGATCGATCCCGCGGCGATCGGTTGGGGATTAATATACTTAAATACCTGTTCGATCGGTTTGGCTAACTGTTCGGTGATGACTATTTCTATATCCGTCCAAGCAACGGGAGGAACTTGCGCTTGTAGGGCAGTTAAAGCCTCGATATAATTAGCAGGTAGCAGATCGGGACGGGTACTAAGTAACTGTCCCAATTTGACATAAAAAGGACCCAATTCCACGAGGATTTTTTTGAGAACTTCTGGGGTGGGAATCTGGGGATTTTCTGCTTTTCCTAGGGTTAAAACCCCGCGCATATAGTCCCAACCGTTGCCGAGAACTATCTCAAGGATTTCTTTTTGTCTTTGACTGGTTTGGGGGAGTGAGAACACGGTATTATCAGTTATCAGTTATCAGTGATCAGTTATCAGTGGGGAAGTTATCAGTTATCAGTTATCAGTGGGGAAGTTATCAGTGATCAGATTTGAGTTTTAAGTGAGCAGTATTAAGTAGGTAGGCGTTAAAAATTATCAAATACCCCCCTTATCAAGGGGGGACTAAGGGGGGATCGACACCCCCCTTATCAAGGGGGGCAGGGGGGATCAGAGACAAAATCTATCTTCAATTTAATTATAACTACTTACTTAAATAGAGGTTTCCTACTGTCTTTTCACTGATTACTGTTTACTGATTACTGAAAAAGCTGGTAACTAATATCGATCCTATAACAATTTCTTTAATTTGGGATCGGTTTGTAATTGCTTGAGAACTTGTTTAATATCTTGGGTACGATCTTTGTGGACAACGAGAGTTGCTTTACCGTCGCGAACAATTACCAGATCTTTTAAACCAATAGTAACGATCACTTCTTCCTCATCACTAGCATAGATAATAGCCCCCTCCGTATCCAAACCGACATGATTGGCCAGTTCAATATTTTTGCCCTTTGCTTCTAGTAATCTTTCCAGAGAATTCCAATCTCCCAGATCATCCCAACCGAAATTAGCGGGTAAAACGTAAGCGAGTTGGGTTTTTTCCATCAAAGCATAATCGATACTTTTTTTCTCTAAATCCTCATAGGCAGCGATGCCCCGATCGATCAGAGGTTGTAAAATATTATTAGCGTGGGTTTTTAGCTCCTCTAAAACCACTTGTCCCTGAAAGATAAACATTCCGCTATTCCAGCTAAAAAGTCCCGTTTCTAGGAATTTTTCGGCCGTGGTGCGATCGGGTTTTTCCGTAAAACGACTCACTTTATAGACGGGTAAACCATTAAATTCGCCCTGATTTTCTCCCTGTTCAATATAACCGTAACCGGTGGAGGGATAATCGGGTTTAATTCCTAAAGTAACGATCGCTTTTTGGCTGACGGCCACTTCTACGGCCGCTTTTAAAGTGTTAATATAAGCCTCTTGATTACCAATATAATGATCGGCAGGAAAAAAACCGATCGCCACTTCCTTACCATAACGTTTTATCACTTCTAAAGTCGCCCAAGTCACAGCCGGGGCCGTATCCTTGCCCACCGGTTCCACTAATAGGTTACTCTCCGGTAAATCGGGCAGTTGTTCGCGGACACCATCAGCGATCGCACTAGCGGTAATTACCCAGAGATTTTCCCAACCTGCCGCTAAAGATAATAGACGATCGGCCGTTGCTTGTAAAAGACTGCGACCACTACCATCAAGACAGAGAAACTGTTTCGGACGCGCTAGACGACTGAGGGGCCAAAAACGTTCCCCTTTACCCCCGGCGAGAATGACTGGAACAAGCGACTGATTCATAAAAATTGACACTTATCGGTTAGGTTGAACCGATTGTATCAGACGGCAGCGAGCGTTTTCCTGACTCAAAGCTAAAAAGCGGGCAAATAACCCGCTTTCTAGCAAAAATAACCGAAATATTGCGATTAGAAATTCATTTCGGCCGCTTGTACTGTTTCCACTTGTTTTTTCTTAATAACTAAGAGGATTTGGCAGAGCATAATACCACCGAGGAATAAAACTAATCCTTTGATCCGGCCGGGATTTTGCAGGACAACTTCCGTCTCTTTTTGACCAAAACCGCCAACATTGGGGTTACTGGTTAAAAATTGTCCCACTTCGATCACTTGACCTTCCGAGACGATTAACTCAGGACCTGCGGGAATATTTTCCACCACGGGGCCAGCTTCAGAAGTGATGGTGACTTCATAACCACCGGCTTCGGTTTTGCTGATCTGGCTAATTGTACCTGCGGTAGAAGCTTTGAAGGCGTTATTATTGCTGGGTTCACCGGTGGGGTACACTTGACCGCGACCGCGATTGGCCCCTAAATGCACAGCATATTTACCGAAGTGAATACCTTTATTTTGGCTAGGATCGGGGGCCAGGACGGGGAAAACGATTTCTTTGTATTGATCCCCGGGTAAGGGGCCGACGATAACCACGTTATCTTGACCTTCTTTGTAGGATTGGAAATAGACTCCACCGAGTTTTTCCTGCATTTCTTCGGGAATGCGATCGGGGGGCGCGATTTTAAAACCATCCGGTAGCATTAAGACTGCACCGACGTTTAAACCCCCCTTCGATCCGTCTCCTAACACCTGTTGACTGGCGGGATCGTAGGGGATTTTTACCACTGCTTCAAAGACGCTATCGGGTAATACCGAGTGGGGGATTTCAATTTCGGCGGGTTTTTGGGCTAAATGGCAGTTCGCGCAGACAATCCGACCTGTGGCCTCTCTGGGGGTTTCCGGGGCGGTTTGTTGCGCCCAAAAAGGATATGCTTGGGCAGATTGGGGGTTAATGACATCGCTGGTTAGGAGTAGGGAAACGGTAGCGATCGCCACGAGGACGGCTTTCACTAGGGCCTGTCTGTGGACTTGCGGGAAGCTTAAAAAGTTGAATGTTCTCATCTCTATCGGTTGAATAATTCCAAATCTCGTCACATTGAATAATCTAGGACCACCAGGGTTCTTCGCCGGTGCGGAAGTCGGTTTCCGTCCAAGTGGAGAAGACGACTTTATCATTATCGGTGACGTTGGCATGGGCGAGGGCTAAGGATAGAGGCGCTGGACCGCGAACTACTTTTCCTTCGGCATTGTACTGGGAACCGTGGCAAGGACACATGAATTTTTCTTCGCTGGCATTCCAAGGCACCACACAACCTAAGTGGGTGCAGACGGCGTTAATTCCGTAGTTGGCCAGGGTTTTGTCCTCTTGGACGACTAAATAGGTGGGGTCGCCTTTTAAACCTTGGGCTAAGGTGCGATCGCCAGGGTTATGGCTTCCCAGAAATTGACTGACAATCACATCATTACCGAGGGCATCTTTAGCGGTGACACCGCCACCCGTACCACCGGCCGAGGGGGGAATAAAATACTTAACAATCGGATACAAAGCCCCCGCTGCTACTCCGGTAATTGTACCAAAGGTCAACAGGTTCATAAATTGACGACGACCCAAATCGGGAACATCTGTACCGGAAACTTGACTCATTGCTCCTTATCTCCAAATGTAAATTTTTGTAAACTAATTCTCATCTAAGGGCGATTTTGTGCATCTCGATCAAGACGAAAACCCAGAGCTTAAAGAAGGTTTACAAGGGCTGTATTAGATTATTACAGATATTGAGTCACGGACAATTGCCACAGCAAAGCTGCCCCAAATGCGATCGCTGTTTTCTCGCTTTCAGTGCTAGAGGCAAATTATTAAAAAATTGACATAATGGCGGCTTGTCTGTTTACTTGACAGTTACGCTTCCTATCAGTCATACTATTAAAAATAGTTCAAAAAAACCAAAGATTAGGTTATGTGACTCTAACCAACACAATCAACTATTACCAGTGATTTACTCAAGATGATGACAGCTAATTCTGCTTATGAATTGTTAGAATATGCTTATGATAAACTCGATTTTAGTCAAGGCGACTTAGTGAGTTCAAAAGTGTCATTGTCAGAAATAACTTTAGAAGAGTGGATAGAAAAAGGAGATTGGTTAGAATTAGCCAAGCAAGTTGAAGCAGAAAAAGTTTTTTTTGTTAATAATAATCCTGTGATTATTTTTGCTAAATGCGATACTCAAGAAGATGAAAAAGTACGGCAAATCTTTAATAAAATATGGTGTATGGCTAGACCAAGTTACCTATTTTTAGCGAAAGAAGGTGAACTAGCTATTTACGATCTAACCAAACCACCTGCTAGAAGTATAGAAGATTGGAAGAAAAATAATAGACCGTTAGAAGTTGCCCAAAACATACTTCAAGTAACTTCAAACCTTTATCAATACAGACGGGAACAAATCGAATCAGGGAAGCTTTTTGAGGATGAGCGTTTTGAAACATCTAATCAACGTGCTGATCAATCACTGATCAAAGATTTAAAAACAGTTCGTTTAGCCTTAATCCGTGAAGGATTAAGCGAAAATAAACGTAAATATGCTCATGCTTTAATTGGTAGATCAATTTTTATTCGCTATTTGGAAGATAGAGGAATTTTAACTCAAGAGTATTTTGAAGCAATAGCACAAAACAATGCAACATGGAAAGCCTTACTTAATGCTCCTGACGATCAGTTAAATATGGAAACTGAAGCTAAACAACATTATATCAAAATATTAAGTGATAAAAGTTTTACCTATGCTTTATTTAATCAGTTGAGTCAAGATTTTAACGGAGATATGTTCCCTTCTGATGAACAAGAAGCGGAATCTGTTGAGCAACGGCATTTATCTCTCTTACAAGAATTTTTACAGGGAAATATTGATCCACAAAAAAAATTATTTTTCTGGGCTTATAAATTTGATATAATTCCTATTTCTTTAATTAGTAGTATTTATGAAGAATTTTATCATGAGTCAAATACAGAAAATATTGATAATGGGACGCATTATACACCGAGTTCATTAGTGGAATTTGTCTTGTCTAAAGTTTTAACGTCAGATTGTTTGACAACTCATCCCCGTATTCTTGATCCTTGTTGTGGTTCAGGAATCTTTTTAGTGGAAGCATTTCGGAGAATTGTGAGACATCGAGTCTATCAAAATCAGGAACAGCGATTAAGTTGGCAAGAGTTAAGAGAAATCTTAAAAAATCAGATAGCTGGCATAGAAATTAATTCAGAAGCTATCAGAATTACTGCATTTAGTCTATATCTTGCTTTATTAAATTATCAAGAGCCTCGAAACATTTTATCACAAATTAAACGAGGTGAAAAATTACCCTTTTTAATTTATCAAGCGGATGGGTTATCTGAGGATAATCACTTTAATAATTTAGTCTGCGATAATGCTTTTCAAGAATTTTCTAACTCAGAGGATGTGATATTATCTAGAAATTTTAGTAGTCAATGTGCTGATGTTGTTGTCGGTAATCCTCCTTGGGGATCTCCTAAAACGAAGGATAAAAAAGGCACAAAAGACTTAAATATCGCTTTACAATGGTGTCAAGAACGTGATTATCCAGTCGGAGATAAAGAACGTTCTCAAGCGTTTATCTGGAGAGTATTTGATTTTTTAAAAGATAATGGATGGTCAGCATTAGTGGTATCAACAGGTATTTTCTTTAAGACCCATGATAAAAGCAAAGAATTTAGACAAAAATGGTTAAACAGTGTCTTATTAAAAGAAGTTGTCAATTTTGCTCATGTTCGTGATATTTTCTTTAAATCTGGTAATAAAAACCAATCTAGTGCCTCAATTTCTCCTTTTGCTTCAATTATTTTTCAGAAAGTCAATCAGACAGAGTTAACCTTAAAAGATCAAGTTGTCACTTATTGGTCTGCTAAAAAAACAGCTATGATTAAAAATGTGCAAGCTGTTATTTTGAGCGTTATGGATCGTCGTGGTATCAGACAAAGTGAACTATTTTATAATGATTCTTTATGGAAAATTTATTATTGGGGAAATCATCAAGATGCTGGTTTAATTAAAGGGATACAATTATCGCAAACTTTAAAAGAATTACATGACTCTAGGAATAGTGGTCAAGGATTTTCAGAAGGGAAAAAGGATCAAAAAGATTGCCAGTTACCGAGATTACTTCCCACAGATAAATTTGAAAGATATGGTTTAATTTCTCCTTCTTGGTTTGAACAAGCACCTAAACAAGCAGCGCGCCCTAGACAACTCGCTCTATATAATGGAGAACGTCTATTAATCAAGCGTGGTATTAGTCAAAGATTAAATAAACAAGGAGAAATTATTGCCCGGTTTGAATCCGAGAAATTTTCTGTTAAAAACTCGATTAATTCTATTAAATTAATCGAACCAGAAACGTGGAAATATAAAGTTATTTTAGGGATTCTTTGGTCTTCTTTACCTCGATACTATTTCTTTTTAACTTCAAGTAACTGGGGAATCTGGCACGATGAAGTCTATACGACTCAATATTTAAGTTTGCCGATTATTTTTCCAAAGGATCAAGGTATTCGGGAAAAAGTTATCGATATTGTTGAGCAATTACAGAATTGTAATCCTATAAAGTATAGTATTGAACATCCTGAAGGAAAAACTCCAGAAAAAATAGAAGCACAACTCACTGAATTAGAATATCAATTAGATGAGGCAATATTTGATGTCTATTATCTCACCATTGCTGAACGGGATCTCATTCGTGATATGTGTGATGTAGGGATAGAGTTTTACTATAATCATATCAACAGTAAAGCAGTAAAACCTGTTGAAAGCTATCCTCAACAAAATCAAGGACTTCTCAACGATATTAATAAAAACCGTCAAACTCAAAAAGGATTAGAAGGTTATTTACAAGCCTTTTTAGATATTTGGAATCGAGAATTAGAACCTGATGGTGAATTCAGTTGGCAGATTATTCGTCCTCAATTTCAGGGGTTAGAAAATCCTATGTTAGCCGTTATTTTCTCTACACAAGAGTATGGAGAAAAACCTCAACCTGTCTCCCAATCAGAGCAAAAACAATGGATAGAAATTATTGATCAATTAGCAAGACAAGAAAACGGTTTATTAGTTCCCTATAATAGCCATCAAATTTATCTTGATGGTTTAGTTCGTTCGGTTTCTGATACAGAAATCATTATTATTAAGCGTAATGAACGAAGATTCTGGACTCGTAGCATGGCGCGTGAGGATGCGGAGGCAACAATGCTTCAAATTATTAACTTACAAGAATCTCAAGAAAGGATCTAAACTTATGACAAAACCAAGTTTATTAAAATTAAAAAAAGATATATGGGATGATCATGAAAAGAGAGTTTTGGAGCTTTTTAGTCGTGCTTTGAAATTACTTCAAGAAAGCACAGATTTGCCGGATAAAGAAGATGATTTAAGTCGTCAGCTTTTTATGTTAGTTCGTCAGCTAAATTGTCAGAATGATAAACAAGGGCTTTCCTGTTCTCCCATATATCAAGGTCAAAATCAGCCTGTTAGTGATGATGCAAGTCGATCTAGACGAGAAGACAAAAAACCTGATTTTCAGTGGGAAATGCGGGATTCACATGAGATAAATCCTGAGAGGATGTCTAGGTACTATACTTTAGAAGCTAAACGATTAGGTTCTCCTTCGTCAAAATTTCAAAAAGATTATGTTTTAAAAGGCATACAAAGATTTATTTTAGCTGAATGGGGTTATGGAAAATCTGTCAGTTCGGGAGCAATGATTGGTTATATTCAAAATATGGAATTAAAAGAAATTTTAAATAAAGTTAATAAGCATTGTTCACAACTAACCATTATAGATTTAACTTTATCGCCGGAAGGATGGCAAAATGATGTGAGTCGTCTTGACCATCAACTAGAACGTCCTGATGTGCCACCTAGTCCATTTAATTTAAGACATCTATGGGTAGATTTACGAAGTAAAAAAACTGATAACAATGACGATACCTCATCATAAAAATTTATTCAAATTCTCCATTAAACGCTCATGAATCTCATCACCCCAAAACCGAAATAAGGACAACCCTAGACGATTGACCCTTAAAAACACATCCTCAGCATCATAAACGGCTAATTCTCACTGATTCTGACTCATTAAAATCATCAATCTCCCTTTTAAGTCAACTCTTAGAGATTGCTAAAATAGGAGTAGAAAAAGCGATAGAAACCGATGAAAAAACGGCCACCGCTTGGATAAACCAACAACTTCAGCATTTAGATATTGAACTAACCCACTCAAGCAGAGAAACATGAAAGCACTCAAGGTTATGGCAACCATTGATGAACAAGGACAACTCACCCTAGATCATCCTTTAATCATAGACAAAAACAGCCGTGTAGAAGTTATTATTCTCATCCCAGAGGAGGAAACCCAAGATACATCTCAAGCAGAAATTTTAGCAGACTTTCGGCAAGCTTGGCATGAAGCCATGACAGGACAAACCATTCCCGTTTCTCAACTTTGGGAAGGGTTAGAAGATGACTAATCAACCGATAATTCAAGTTTTAGCCTCGGCGACATTCAAGCGAAATCTCCGCACTCTTGCTAAGAAATATCGCAGTATTCGAGATGACATTCAACCTATGATTGAACAACTTGAGCAAGGAGAATTACCTGGTGATCAAATACCTAGTATTGGTTATACTGTCTTCAAGTTGAGAGTCCGAAATAGTGATATTCAAAAAGGCAAAAGTGGGGGATACCGTTTAATTTATTACGTCAAAACTGCAACAGCAATCATTCTGTTAACTATTTACACGAAATCTGAACAAGTTGATATGGCGGTAAAGGATATTCAAAGCATTATTACAGACTATGAACAACAGTAAACAGATTATAATTGTAACAGCTATTAATTGGACTAACCACCCATGAATATTAAACAAAAACTATCTTTAGTAACACAAAATCTCTCCGATGAACAATTAGGACTATTGTTAGAGTTAGCAGTAAAATTACAAAATAAAAACCCAAATACACTTAACTTTACTGAACAAATTACCTCTCAAGCTTATCAAGAATGGATTGGTTCTGATCATGACATCTACGACGAGATTTTTGCCGATGAAATTACAAAAGGGTGATGTAGTATTGTGTCAAGTACCCATGCCATCCAGTCAATTTCAACAGTTTAAGCTTCCTGCTGCTGTTATCGTATCAGCTAATGATATTAATCAAATTTTAGATGATGTAATGGTTGTTCCTTTTACCTCTAATCGTAATCGCTCCTTTTCGATAAACCAAAAACTAGAAAGCTTGGGAGTAAACCTAATCTGATGAACACAAAAATAAATCTACCAATGGAGCAAATTAAAGGATTTTGTCAAAAGTGGCAAGTCACCGAATTGGCATTATTTGGTTCAGTTTTACGGGAAGATTTCCGTTCAGATAGCGATATTGATATTTTAATTACCTTTTCCCCAACTGCTAAACGAGGTTTAACCGAAACCCTACAAATGCGCGATGAACTGCAAGCAATTTTTGATCGAAAAGTAGATTTAATTGTGAAAGCATCACTCAAACGGAGTGATAACTGGCTAAGATGTAACAACATTTTAGAATCAGCACAGATTATATATGCCTCATTGTAAATGCTATCAGACGTATTTTGCGCTATACCGATCGAAAAATAAATTAACAGAACTTTTGAAAGCGATCGCACCTTTACTCTAAGAGTGCTTTAAAAGCAAAATCCAAACAACTCTTAGAAATTGCTAAAATAGGAGTAGAAAAAGCGATAGAAACCGATGAAAAAACGTCAACCGCTTGGATAAACCAACAACTAGAAAGCTTGGGAGTAAACCTAATCTGATCAACACAAAAATATGAAAATTCCTCAAGAAAAACTCTCACAACTTTGCCAACATTGGCATATTCATAAACTTTCCTTATTTGGTTCAGTTTTACGAGATGATTTCACCGCAGATAGTGATATTGATATGCTCGTTGAGTTTGAACTTGGTTTTACCCCCAGTTTTTTCAAACTTCATCAAATTCAAGAAGAACTATCTCAATTATTTGATGGACGTACTATTGATCTCGTTACCATCAAATCTCTTAATCATCATATTCGTGAGCGTGTTTTAGCAACAGCAGAGGTGTGTTATGTTCATGATTGACACAGCAAATAAAGCACTTAGCTTTGTAGAAGGTGTCAGTCGAGCAGTATTCGAGATGATATTCAACAATAATCACGACAATTTTTGATTTTTACCAGAGGTCTATTTTTAACGGGGGAGAATGTCAACCCTCACTGCTAGATTCAACAGTATGGCCGACTTCGCTGATCCATTGGGCAATTTCTGCGGGGGATGCGGTGGTTTCTACGGTGACGATTTTATTGGCTACATCCACCGATATTTGGGCTGCCGGTTGCTGATTATTAATCGCTTTAGTAATGGTATTAGCGCAACCTTCACAGGCAATACTAGGCACTTTTAGGGTAATTGTCATTGTTGTAACTCCAGTAACTTTATAGCTAAAAACTAGCATAAATTGTCAGGGGTAGCTGATTTTTTAAGAGTTTATTTACCATTTCAGCACTGCCGCTTCGATCCCCTGTTCCCGACGCAGTTGACTATCTTTTTCTAGCCATTGAATGACCTGTTTATGGGTTAGTTCTTCTAGGGTTACTCCCGTATCTTCGGCGATTATTTTTAGTAAGCGTAGGGAAGAAATCGTTAAACGAGTCAGGAATTTTTCGGGAGAAGTTAAGAGGGCAGCGTCCACATCTGCGGATTCTTCTGGGGTTAAAAATTGTCTGTTTTCGATCATAGTTTTATTTGGTTTCCATCCAATTGTCACCAGCTTTAATTTCTACCAAGAGAGGGATCGTCAAGGAGACAGCTTCTTCCATAGTCGTCTTGATTTTTGACTCTAGGGATGGCCATTCTTCCCTCGGTACTTCCAAGACTAATTCATCATGGACTTGCAGCAGTAATCTCGCTCGATAATTTTGCAGTACCTCGGCCAATTTTACCATCGCTACTTTAATAATATCAGCACTGGAACCCTGAATGGGCGCATTAGCGGCCGATCTTAATAATTGTGCCTCCTCGTTGTTGAGTTTGAGGCTATCTAAATCGATGTCATGTAAGGACAGTCCCCGCAGTCTTTTTAAGAGGGGATTATCGAAGTTAAAATAACGTCTTCTACCCAAAATTGTTTCCACATATCCCTGAGCGATCGCTTGTTTTTTGCTATTCTCTAAATACTCAAATACTTGGGCATAACGTTGATGATATTTTTCAATAAATTTTCTGCCCTGTTCTACGGTTAATTTCGATTCACGGGCGAATTTTTGCGCTCCCATGCCATAAATAACCCCGAAGTTAATTGTTTTTCCTAAACTGCGTTCTTCTGGGGTAATTTCCCCTTTATCAAAGAGCAATTGAGCGGTGACTTTATGAACATCTTGATTACTACGATACGCTTCTAATAAAACTGGTTCTTGGCTGAGATGAGCGAGAATTCTTAACTCGATTTGTGAGTAGTCCGCTGATACTAATAAGTAACCATCTTCGGGAATAAAAGCTTGACGAATTCGTCTGGAAAATTCACTGCGAATGGGTATATTTTGCAGGTTAGGATTGGAGGATGATAAGCGTCCGGTGCTGGTGATGGTTTGATTAAAATCTGTATGTACTCTTGCGGTTTTTGGTTCGGCTAATTTCGGTAAAGCATCCACATAGGTGGATTTTAATTTGGATAAGGTGCGATGTTCAAGGATATAATCAACTAAGGGATGATCTCCTTGTAGTTTCTCTAAAACACTTTGATCGGTAGAGTAACCTGTTTTAGTTTTTCTGGATTTTTTGCGATTGAGTGCCAATCGATCGAAGAGGATTTCACTTAACTGTTTAGGAGAGCTAAGATTAAAAGTTTCTCCGATAGATTCATAGGCTTTTTTTTCTATGTCTGCTAAGTCTCTTTCTAGTTGCTGGGACAAGTTTTTTAGATAATTGACATTAATTTTTATACCATAATTTTCCATCTGCCACAGCACCATGACGAGGGGAGATTCTACTTCTGAGAATAATTGATATAAAGAGGGAATTTTAGTTAATTCTGCCTGTAATTTTTCTCGAAGTAAATAGGTAGCGTAGGCATCTAATCCACAGTAGTTGGCAGTGGTGGAGATATCTAAATCAGCGATGGTTTTTCCCCCAGGAATACCGAGACTTTTATAACTAAGGGAAGTGATACCGTCCAAATAGCGATCGCATAAATCTTCGAGATTATGAGTTAGTTCGGGATGGAGGACATAACTAGCCACCATAGTATCAAAAACTAGACCTTTAACGGTAATTCCTTGATGATAAAAAACATCAATATCAAATTTCGCATTCTGGAAGACTTTCGGATAATCATCACCCGCTAAAATTGGGCGTAATTTTTCGAGGACTATCTCTAGATTTAAATTATCACCGCTCTGGTGGCCGATAGGAATATAGGCCATAGCATTTAATTCTTTTCCCCAACAGCAACCGATCCCGACCAATTTGGCTACACGAGGATTTAAATCCGTGGTTTCGGTATCCCAAGCGACAGGAAAATGTGGATTAGTAAAAGTTGTTAATTTTGCCAGTAAAGCATCTAACTTAGGAATAGTATCAATAATGTCGGGAGCAATTAGAACCGGTGGAGAAATAGGGGGTAAATCAAACAGAGACAATTGATTAGAATCAGCATCGCTAGTTAATTCTAGGGTAGGAGTACCACCTAGATGCTGTTGAATTTGATCGAGTTTCTGGAGAATTTTCTTTAATTCTAATCTTTCCAATAAAGCTTTAACTAAACGCCGATCAAAACCTCGGAGGCGAAATTTCTCCTCTTCGAGGCTAACGGGGGCATCAAGGGCAATTTTGGCCAAATAGCGAGAACTTTCGGCGGCGGGTTTTCCCTCTAATAATTTAGTTTTTACCATTCCCTTGATCGATTCCATATTGGTATATATATCCTCTAAGTTATCGTATTTTTTTAATAAATCTATCGCTGTTTTTTCGCCAATTCCGCGCACCCCGGGGATATTATCAGACTTATCACCGCAAAGAGCTTTAAAATCTACTACCTGTTTTGGTGTCACCCCTAACTTTTCCGTGACAGCTTGGGAATTAAATTCTGTATAACCCTGTCCCGATGTACTTTTGACCGCATTAATATCCAGATAGAGAACCGTGGTTTTTTTCTCCTCATCTACCAATTGGAATAAATCTCGATCGCCTGTTAAAATCTTGACTGTATAACCATTATCGCCGGCCTGTTTTGCCAAAGTTCCTAAAACATCATCTGCTTCATAACCCGGAGAAGTCACAATAGGAATATTCATCGCTGCCAAGAGACTTTGGAGATTAGTTAAATCGGGGCGAAATTCTTCGGGAGTCTCTTGCCGATTCGCCTTATAATTGACATCAGCTTCATGGCGAAAAGAAGGAGCGGCTAAATCAAAAGCGACCGCTAAATAAGTGGGTTTTTGAGTTTCTAGTAACTGCATCAGAGAGTTTAAAAACCCAAAACAAACACTGGTGGGAATGCCGCTAGAAGTACGCAGAGGACCAGAACGAGACTTAGCAAAGGCATAATAGGCACGAAAAGCCAAAGAATGCCCATCAATCAGGATAAATAGCTTATTTTGCTCGCCACTGTTCATAATCTAGCCTCAAATTTGCGTGTTATTTCCATTTTAAGGATTACCGAGCCATTATTCAGCCCTTAGCCTTGAATCGGCGATCGCTGATCACTGATCACTGATACTCAACACCCCGTCAAAAAAAATATTTGCCAAAAAACCAGCGTAAGGGTATTTTAAGAATAATTTTATATGTTTACTTTGCGATTACATGAGAATCCTAGTTACGGGTGGTGCAGGTTTTATCGGTTCCCATCTAATCGATCGCTTGATGGAACAGGGTCATGAAGTGATCTGTCTGGATAACTTCTACACAGGGACGCGCAGAAATATCGTTAAATGGCTAGGAAATCCTTATTTTGAGCTAATTCGTCACGATATCACCGAGCCGATCCGTCTAGAAGTCGATCAGATTTATCACCTGGCCTGTCCCGCTTCCCCAATTCACTATCAATATAACCCCGTAAAAACGATTAAAACCAATGTTTTAGGGACTATGTATATGCTAGGCCTAGCTAAAAGGGTAAAAGCGCGATTTTTGCTCGCTTCTACCTCAGAAGTCTATGGCGATCCCGATGTGCATCCGCAAACGGAAGAATATCGAGGTAATGTCAACTGCATCGGACCGCGTTCCTGTTATGACGAGGGTAAACGGGTAGCGGAAACCCTGGCTTTTGAGTATTATCGGGAGCATAAAGTCGATATCCGGGTGGCCCGGATTTTCAACACCTACGGCCCGCGAATGCTGGAAAACGATGGTCGAGTGGTGAGTAATTTCGTCGTACAAGCTTTGCGCGGTCAACCCCTAACGGTTTATGGTCAAGGTTCCCAAACCCGCAGTTTTTGCTATGTTTCTGACTTGGTGGAAGGGTTAATGCGTTTGATGAATGGGGATTTTATCGGGCCGGTTAATCTCGGCAATCCCGACGAATACACAATTCTGGAATTAGCACAAGTGATCCAAGGCATGATTAATCCCGAGGCCGAATTGGTCTATCAACCACTGCCGGAAGATGATCCCAAGCAACGACAACCGGATATCACTCGTGCTAAAACTTATCTGGATTGGAGTCCAACTATTCCTCTAAGTCAGGGTTTAAAAATGACGATCGAGGATTTCCGTTCTCGTCTAAGCTAATCCCTAATCAATAAATTTAACCTAATTGTCACTGGAGTGATTATCATGCGTGTTTGTGTTATCGGAACGGGTTATGTGGGTTTAGTCACTGGGGTTTGCCTAGCACATATCGGCCATCATGTTATCTGTATTGACAACAATGAAGAAAAAGTCAAATTGATGAAATCGGGACAATCCCCCATCTATGAACCGGGGTTATCGGAATTAATGCAGTCTTCGGCAGCCTCCGGCAATCTGGAATTCTCCGCGGATCTAGAAGCGGGAGTTAAACACGGCGAAATCCTCTTTATCGCTGTTGGTACACCAGCACTACCCACTGGAGAAAGTGACACCCGTTATGTGGAAGCGGTGGCCCGGGGTATTGGGGCCCATCTCAACGGTGGTTATAAAGTAATCGTCAATAAATCTACCGTTCCCATCGGTTCCGGGGATTGGGTACGGATGATCGTCCTCGATGGAGTGGCCGAGAGACAAAAAAATCTCGTGGCCGCTGGTGGCGGTATTAGTACACTAGAACGCATTGAAGCGGAATTCGATGTGGTCAGTAATCCCGAATTTTTACGGGAAGGTTCAGCGGTTTATGATACTTTTAACCCCGATCGCATTGTTTTAGGCAGTAATAACCCGAAAGCCATCGAAATGATGAAGGAATTGTACGCGCCTTTGGTTAAACGCCAATTCGCTGAGGATACCTCCTTGCCTCCCGTTCCCGTAGTCGTTACGGATCTCAGTTCGGCGGAAATGATTAAATACGCCGCTAATGCCTTCCTAGCCACCAAAATTAGCTTTATTAACGAAGTAGCTAACATCTGCGATCGCGTGGGAGCCGATGTCACCCAAGTGGCTAAAGGTATCGGTTTAGATTCCCGTATCGGCAGCAAATTCCTCTCGGCCGGGATCGGTTGGGGGGGTTCCTGTTTCCCCAAAGATGTGTCAGCTTTGGTGCATACCGCAGAAGACTACGGTTACGAAACGGAATTACTCAACGCCGCTATCAATGTTAACAAACGTCAACGGACAATCGCGATCGAAAAACTGCAACAGGAATTAAAAATCCTCAAGGGTAAAACCGTCGGTTTGTTGGGATTAACTTTTAAACCCGATACCGATGATATGCGCGATGCTCCGGCTTTAACCATGATTGAACAGTTAAATCGTTTAGGTGCTAAGGTAAAAGCCTATGATCCGATCGTTTCCCAAAGTGGTTTAAGTCACGGTCTAAGCGGTGTGATTATCGAATCGGATCCGGAAAGATTGGCTGATGGTTGTGACGCTTTGGTGGTGGTGACGGAATGGCAAGAATTCCTCCGTCTTGACTACGGCAAAATGGCTAAAACCATGCGCGAACCCGTGTTGATTGATGGTCGCAATTTCCTCGATCCTGCTGTGGTGACAGCAGCCGGTTTCCGTTACCTCGGGATTGGACGTTAATCCCAGAAATCCGCCTTTTCAGCAGGACTAACGCGGGTGGGGAAGGAGCAAAAAGCACCAACCCTTACCCCTGCTCCTAGGGGCGAAAATTGCCCGATTATGCCAGATGAAAAACGAAAACTTCCTAGCTGACCATAAGGATAGTTGCAATGGTTACATGATGTGAACGGGGGCCACTAGAATCCGGGGGCGATGGGTAGAATTAAATTGAGAAACTAGAAATCAGTTTTAGCAATACCTATGGTTAGCTCTGTTCAATACCGCTACACTAACGAACAAGTTAGGGACTGGTTACGGGGATTACTGACAATTGCCTGGTGTGATGGGGATTATAGCACCAGCGAACAGGAATCGATCGCCCGTTTCGCTCACGAATTAGAATTAGATGACGACCACGTTCTCTATCAATCGATTAGTCCCGAAGAATTGGCCGCAAGTTTCGGTCATGACCCCAAAATATCAGAAAACTTCCTCCGCACGGCGGTCATGGTAGCGATCGCCGATGGCATTTATTCCCCCGCAGAAGCGGCATTACTGCATAGTTATCGGGATGCTTTCGGGTTAGAAATCGAGGCCCTGTCAGCTTTAGAACATACTATCTGTGAAATTCCCGAAATTACCACAGAAGCGAATAAATCCGAGTTTATCAGTGCCGAACATCCCCACCCAGATCTGCTTCATCCCCTCAAAGATTGGTTAGATGGGGTAGAAATGCACGATCCGCGCTTGGCCCGGTTTATCTGCAAAATGGTTCCGCCTCAATGTCCTTTTGAACGCGATATCGTGCTGTTTGGTCATAAATTAGTCCATATTCCGCCCCTGTGCAAGTTAAATCCTCTCTACGAGCAATTAGTCGGTTTACGCTTCCGCGCCCTATCATACTTAGCCGATGATTGTCAAGAGGATATTTCCGAGTATATTTAGCCAATTTAATTAAAATTGCGGCTAACATGGTATAAATATCCTGCTGACAGAAAATATCTCAACCTAAGGGCTTTTCCTAGCCAGGGCTGGCTGAATAAATCTAAAAACCTTGTTGGATAAGGCTTTTAGACTTTTTTCCCCTCAAAAAGTGCTGACCATTGGAGTGATCGGGGGTAAAATTCAGGGACTTTTTCCCCGAAAATTAGGTAACTGACTACCTCAAAATCGGTAAAACCCTACACCCCACACCCCACACCCCACACCCTGCCCCCACCAACAAACTTTTTCAGCAGACCCTAGCTAATTCTTCCGTTAAAATTAGGTTAAGTCGCCGTTGACAGAGAAAATATGAGTAAAAACTCCCGACGAGTCGATTTTCCTGATTTACCCGGGCTAAAAAACCTGCGCTCCTATCAATGGCAGTGGCTGGGCAAAGATATCCTCGCCGGTGTCACCGTGGCAGCCTACGCTATTCCCCAGTGTATGGCTTACGGCGACCTGGCCGGGGTCGATCCCGTGGTGGGATTGTGGACTCTCGTGCCAGCCGCCCTAGTTTACGCCCTTTTCGGCTCCTCATCGCAACTATCCCTCGGACCGGAATCGACCACGGCAGTGATGACGGCGGCAGCGATCGCACCGATGGTGAGCCTTCAAGGAGAAAATTACGGCAGTTTAGCGGCTTTTTTAGCCCTAATGGTCGGTTTAATCTGTTTAGTTGGTTATATCGCCCGCTTAGGATTTTTAGCTAATTTACTCTCCAAACCGATCCTAATCGGTTATATGGCGGGAGTGGCGGTGATCATGATTGCGGGACAACTGGGTAAAATTAGTGGTTTGTCAATCGGTGAAAATACGGTTTTTAAAGAAATTTTCGCTTTTTTCTGGGGAATAAACCAATGGCACTGGCCAACCCTTAGCCTCGCTCTACTGCTGCTACTATTTCTATTTGTCATCCAAAAATATTTTCCCAAAGCACCGGGACCCTTGCTGGCGGTTTTACTGGGAACCCTCGCCGTCGCCACCCTCCATCTCGATCAAGAGGGGGTGGCAGTAGTGGGGAAAATTAGCAATACTTTGCCTAATTTTGGCTTACCAACCCTAGATTTTTCCCAATTACTACCCCTAGGAACCGCGGCCGTCGGCATTGCCCTGGTCGGCTATTCCGATAACGTCTTGACCGCCAGAGCCTTCGCCAGACACCATAACCAAGAAATCGATGCCAATCAAGAATTTTTAGCCCTAGGACTGGGGAATCTGGCAGCGGGTTTTTGTCAGGGATTTCCCATCAGCAGCAGCGCCAGTCGCACCGCGGTGGGCGATTCCGTGGGCAGTAAAAGTCAGCTTTACTCCCTGGTGGTGGCAGTGGTGGTGGTGGCGGTCATTTTCTTGCTCGGTCCGCTACTGGTACTCTTTCCCAAGGCCGCCTTGGGTGCGCTGGTGATTTATGCGGCCTGTAAACTGGTGGATATTGCCGGCGCTAAACGACTAAAAAGCTTTCGCAATAGTGAGTTTAATCTCGCTGTCCTGACCATGGTGGGGGTGCTAACCACGGGGATTTTAAGCGGGGTTGCCATTGCCATCGGTCTCTCGGTTATCGATTTATTGGCCCGCATTACCCGGCCCGATGATGCGGTCTTGGGTACGGTTCCGGGGGTGATGGGTTTACACGCGCTCCAGGATTGGCCAGAAGCGCAAACAATACCGGGGTTAGTTATCTATCGTTACGATGCCCCCTTATTTTTTGCTAATGCGGCCGACTTTAAACGTCGCGCCCTCAGCGCCATTGCCCGGGAGACAAAACCGGTAGAATGGTTTGTCTTGAATACAGAGGCACTCGGGGAGTTGGATAGTACAGCCGTGGAGATTATCGAGGAATTAGCAAGGGAATTATCAAGACAGGGTATAGTTTTCGCCCTAGCGAGGGTTAAACACGATCTGTACTTAGAATTGCAACGCTCTCGCTTGTTAGATAAAATTAGCCAAGAGAGAATTTACTATACTTTGCCGGCGGCGATCGAAGCTTTTAAAAATCGTTAACTGATAGTTAGGGGTCGAGAAGGTCATCGCCGACCTCCCCTCCCATAAAGAACCTACCCGTGCATAGTTTTCGGACTTTATTGAAATTAGGTGATAGAGTTGTCTAAGTTGGGCTTCCGTCGGTTGCATTTAGTCATTGTCGGCTTAATTTTAGATTATTGTTCATTTTTAGCATCATTAACTGAAAGTCACTTCCCTAACCTATTTAGGGTTTGCGGCAAAAAGTTTTTCGTGGGGGTAGGGGGGTGTGGGGTTTTACCCATTTTCAAGTGGTCAATTACCTAAGTTTCAGGGAAAAAGTGCCTAATTCTCCCCCCCGATCCCTCCAAAGGCCGCCACTTTTTGATTTTAAAAAAGTAGAATGTAGGGTGCGTTAGACGGCGACAATCTTTGCTTAAACTTGAATCTAACAATCCGTCGTAACGCACCTATCTATCTATCATTAATTTATTTGGTGCGTTACGCTATCGAATGGCGCACCCTACTAAGCTAAACGGCTTTTACTTCGGATCACCGATATAGACTCCAAAAGGGTTATAGCTATTGGATCATGCAGGTTAAGCGCCGTTTAGCTTACTACTAAATCTGGTTATTAAAAACTGATTATTTATTCACCCTTTTGCCTTTTGCCTGTCCTTATAAGTAGCCTATACTCAACGGATTTAGTATGACTCATAGCTGTTATAATTAGATCAATGTCCCAGCCAGGGGAAAAACTATGACAACTCTCGACATTTTACCAGAAGTCACCTGTCCCCCCACGGATTTATGGAGTGATGAACCACCCTTGGAAAGTGATTTACACCTGCAAC
>NZ_JAPZQJ010000607.1:0-3959 GCF_027530405.1 Microcystis sp. LE19-41.2A
AATAGGCTTTTCGAGGGTAATTCTTGTTTTAATTCTCCATGTACGCAGTCTTTAAAAGCCTCTATTTCGTTCCAAGACACGATTAAGAGTGGCTTTTAGGCTAAGTATAATTACTTATCGCGTAAGTGAGATGCTCCCAAGAGTCCTCTCCTTTTATGTCAGCTTCGTTAATTTTTGCTAGGGATTCATTATACTTTTCTTTGAGAAGAAGTGCATGATCTTTGATAAAGTTAACAGATTCTGTATTCATAAATTTGCTTATTTATCGATTCAATTCCTTTTCGGATTTGAGAGTCCGGCTTTTTGGCATATTCGTTATAGAATCCAGAGTGCTTACCCCCTTGTTTGGCAATATTATATGGGTCATTCACATTAGTCACATCACTCACTTCATCAACAGCCTTAGTGGCTACCAACTGTTGATTCTTCACCATTATACCTCTCCAGAAAAGTTTTTTTAAATAAGCTCTTAGTAAAGGCTTCATCTCTTATTTTGACAATTATTATTATTGGAGAGGTCTATTTAGCAGGGTCAGTCCATTACTTATCTCGTTGGGAAGGGAACCGTTATTAGAACTTGAGGCTTTAAAATCTCCCATACAGAATTTTTTAGATCTAGAGAAGAGCTAATTTCTTGAATTAAGCTGTATGCTGTTGCAGAAATAGGTAGTTCATCTTCGTATAAGATGTCACAAAAAGTCTCAATCGCTAATCTCCACTCACCTGCATTAATATAGGAGCGAACAAACTCTATCTGAGTTTCTTGCATCACTTCATTCGTAAGAAGAATAACTTCATTAAGCTTGCTTTTAATAAGTTTATAATCAGACATATATACCTCTATAAATTAGGTGAAAATCTCGATTTAACGAGGCGAAAAGCATTGCGAAGTATATCAACGGTTTCGGCTTTAGAAAATAGGCTTTGGCGTTGATAAGTAACAACCGTAAAAAAATAGGTGGCTGCTGGTGTTTTGACGCAACGATATTGAATTATTGAGTTTTACGGAGAGTGTTGGGTTTCCTTGCGTCAACCCAACCTACTAGCTAGAAGATTCACCCTTAGTTATATGCTATTTTCCCACTCAGACCGAGATAAGATAACAAAATTAAATACCATTGATTTATCTTTAATGTTCACACCCAATAGAAAATTTTTAGCAGCACTGTTACAAATATTTTGATAATTTTGCCAATCAGAAGCACTTATAGAGGAGAAATCAGCGATCAAATCTAATTGAGGACTTATTTCTCCCTCTTCATAAATAAATCCTTCTATGCCAATAATTGCCAATTCATTTTGCTGGCAATCCTGTAAAAATTTTAATGAATGAGAAATGGGAAGATAAAGTTCTCCTCCCTGAGTAAATCCATAACTACTATATAAATCAAACAATTGTTGTTCTTTTAGCATATTAACCTCGTAAAAAAATTAAAATGGAGATTTCCAGTTTGGAGCATTTCTATTTGATACTTGTACTATATCCCCAGTCCTATCATTTCTGACAACATAACTGCCATCTTTATTTATATATGCAGTAGCCGGATCATCCATTCGGCTTCCATCTGGTAAGTGTCTCGTATCTTTAGTAGATTTGATATTATTGGCGTTATCTATTGTTTCTTGAACAGTTTCTTTAGTCCAGCCACGCTTATCAAGCTGTTTTTCTATTTTTGGTTCAAATTTAGAAGTCACATCACTAGCTTTATCAACTGTTTTGGCAGCGTCACTAACTTTACCAGCAGCCTTAGCACTATCACCAATTTCTTCACCCACTTTAGCGGCATCACTAACTTTGTTAACAGCCTTAGCAGTATCGCTAATCTCATCAACAGCCTTAACAGCAGTTCTAGCTCCCTTGCCACCCGGTACAAGATTCAATACTCTTTGCCACCAAGCCAGCTTATCACCAGTTAAAATATCTCTACCTGTAATTGCCTCAAGTAAGCCTTTCCAATAGCCAATAGGAGAAAAATCAAGCAATAAACTCAACAAAAGAGCAATTAGAGCAGCCGCTAGAGCAGCTAACTTGGATTGCTGATAACAATCTTGAAGTCCACTACAGTTATGAGCCATTGCTGGCTCTGAATAAAAGATCAGAACTACAGAAAAAACTAATAGGACAAGAGTGCTTTTTTTCATTAGGGATTCCTCTATTCTAATGCTTTTTGTTTTGGGTTAGGCATCAGTAGAGCAAAAATCATAATTCCGACCATTGTAGAAATCACGATTGATATAAAAGAATCACCTCTCCACATTAGTTCGATAATCATTGAAGCCAAAAAATAACTCAACCATGTCGCAGCAATTAGACGCAGTAAAATAGGAAAACGATTAACTATATTTGCCCATCCGATTAACTTTTTAGGTGTACTATCTCGAAGTAACATTACTCCGGTAATAGATAATCCTAGAATGATTGCCTCAAACCAGTTAGATAACATTCCTGAAAGCATAGCAGTAGAACAAATAGCTTTGATAAATACTCCAATTATAGGGGGTAGAGAATTATTAGGCATCTTCCTACTGAGGAGAACCTCTCGAAGTTTTTCCCCTCGCTCCTTTACTTGGGAATCTGATGAACTTTTGAACTCCAAGAAAATTCTCACAGCACCTAATATTCCTGCCAATAAAGCTAACATTTGCCCATTATATTGAAGAGGTTGAATTGCCGCTACCGGTGGTGTAATACCTTGCCATGTATATACCGGACGAATCAATATCGGTACTGCCTGTGTCCAGACAAATACGAGGGTACTTTGTATTAATGCTTGGAGTAATCCCTCTGTGACTAAGCCAATTGTTCCTAAAGTCTTGAGACGAGGAACTGTTTGCAAACGTAACCCTTGACTTGTTAGGGGTATTGATATTAAGAGAATCGATAAAAGAGCATAAGAGAGTAGCAAAGGAATCTGAACGACAAAAAAAGTCTGAAATATATTGCCTATTTTTGGGTGTTGAAACAGAAAAAAATCACCGAAGGCATAACCGACAAGAAGATGGCTTCCAAGTCCAGTTCCAAAACTGCTGATTGCCATCAAAAGTGCCATCACAGCAATCGAAAAGGTAAAAGTTTCCCCAGGAGCAAAATGAAACCAACCTATTAGTAAACCTAACATAAGTGAGATAAGCTAAACGGCGCTTAACCTGCATGATCCAATAGCTATAACCCTTTTGGAGTCTATATCGGTGATCCGAAGTAAAAGCCGTTTAGCTTAACAGGGGCATAAGCGGCAACTTTTGACCAGTGTGTCAGGTAGATTCCATCAGCTAGAATAACAGACAGAAATCCAGAAACTCTACTAGCTGCTATAGGTAAATCACGCCACCAAAAATTAATTAACTTAGTTTCCATAACTTCCCCCAATATTAATTTTTAAAAACCTATTGCAGAATAAACCTAAAACAGATCCATATACCAAATGTCCAGAAATTGAAACAATAGTAAATTCTTGCATCACCGCTTGTAGGTGAAGCCAAGATGGATAAATACTGAACATAGCAATTTCCAGGCACATTGCCCAGGCAATGCCCCACTTCCAGTTTCGATTACCAAATAAAAAACAGTAGGCTACTGCAAATAATATTCCATTGAGTAGATGATATAAAATTCCCCAAATTAAGACAGCAGATTCGGGAGAATTAGCACCTATAATTAGCTGTCCAAAGACTGGAATTGCTTTAAAGGGATTGAGGGGAATATTAAATAATTTGACAATTAATAGTCTTGATAGGTCATAAGCACCTGTAGCAATATAGCGTTTCCCAATCTCATGAGGTACACCAAAATCTTAACTCCTGACTCCTGACTCCTCAAAACCTAAGACTCTGTACCTCACAACTATGGGAATTGCTATACTTTGCACGGCTACAACTTGCATTTTTTACTCAAGGACAATAATATAGTTTAAGAGTCATAATTAGAAGCAAAGCACTCATTAAAAACATGATTAACCTAG
>NZ_JAPZQJ010000391.1:0-5660 GCF_027530405.1 Microcystis sp. LE19-41.2A
TAGGGTTTGCTGAAAAAGTTTTTCGTGGGGGCAGGGTGTGGGGTGTGGGGTGTGGGGTGTAGGGTTTTACCGATTTTCATCTGGTCAATTACCTAATTTTCAGGGAAAAAGTACCTGAATTTTCCCCCCGCTCACTCCCAGGTCCGGTACTTTTGGATTGACAAAAAGTCTAAAAGTCTTATCCAGCAAGGTTTTTAGATTTATTCAGCCAGCCCTACCTATCCAGTGATCGGTTGGGTGTTGGGGAGCGGGGAGATAGTGAACAGTCGCTAGTGCAAGGCTCAGATCTGATCACCGATCACTGATTCAAGGCTGACAGCTAGAATAAGGTCATTAAACCTAAATAAAGCTTTAGGGAATAGAGGGGTGACAACATATACAATGATTGGGGTTTATCCTCAAGCAAACCTAAGCCTATGCCACGCCGTGATGACTTACAGAAAATCCTAATCTTGGGCGCTGGCCCAATTGTCATCGGACAAGCCTGTGAATTCGACTATTCGGGAACTCAAGCCTGTAAAGCCCTGCGAGAAGAAGGTTATGAGGTAATTTTAGTCAATTCTAACCCCGCCTCGATCATGACCGATCCAGAAATGGCCGATCGCACCTACATTGAACCAATTCTGCCAGAAATTGTCGAGAAAATTATCGCCAAAGAACGCCCTGATGCGATTCTACCGACTATGGGCGGTCAAACTGCCCTCAATACCGCCGTAGCTTTGGCCAAAAGCGGCGTTTTAGAAAAATATAACGTGGAACTGATCGGGGCAAAACTCCCCGCTATTGAAAAAGCCGAAGATAGGGAACTATTCAAAAAAGCAATGGAGAAAATCGGTGTTCCCGTCTGTCCTTCGGGGATTGCCAACAATTTAGAAGAAGCAAAAGCGATCGGTCATCAGATCGGTTCCTATCCTCTCATTATCCGGCCGGCCTTCACTTTAGGGGGAACGGGGGGCGGTATTGCCTATAACCAAGAAGAATTTGAACCGATGGCCCAGTATGGGCTAGATTGTTCGCCTACATCGCAAATTCTCGTCGAAAAATCCCTAATTGGCTGGAAAGAATACGAATTAGAGGTAATGCGCGATCTAGCCGATAACGTGGTGATCATCTGTTCGATCGAAAACTTTGACGCTATGGGGGTCCATACCGGCGACTCGATTACGGTTGCGCCCGCCCAAACCCTAACCGATAAAGAATACCAACGCCTCCGGGACTATTCTAAGGCAATTATTCGGGAAATTGGCGTAGAAACTGGCGGATCGAACATCCAATTCTCCGTTAATCCCACTAACGGCGACGTAATCGTGATCGAGATGAATCCCCGGGTATCCCGTTCTTCGGCCCTAGCATCGAAAGCCACGGGATTCCCGATCGCTAAATTTGCCGCTAAACTAGCAGTAGGCTACACTTTAGACGAAATTCCCAACGATATCACCAAAAAAACCCCGGCTTCCTTTGAACCGACTATCGATTACGTCGTCACCAAAATTCCTCGCTTTGCCTTCGAGAAATTCCCCGGCTCCCAACCGATTCTAACCACCCAGATGAAATCCGTCGGGGAAGCCATGGCTATCGGTCGAACTTTCCAAGAATCCTTTCAAAAAGCTCTTCGCTCCCTAGAAACGGGACGTTTTGGCTTTGGTTGCGATAAAGTCGAAACTCTCCCCCCCCTCTCGGAAGTCCGGGCCAGTTTGCGGACACCTAACCCCGAACGGGTTTATAGTATCTACCATGCTTTTAAATTGGGCATGAATGGGGAGGAAATCCACGAACTAACCGGGATCGATCCCTGGTTCCTCGATAAATTGGCCGATTTGATGGAAACCGAGAAGTTCCTCAAACGAACTCCCCTGAAAAGTCTCGGCAAAGAGGACTTATTCGCTATTAAACAACAGGGTTTTAGCGATCGCCAAATCGCCTTCGCCACCAACACCAGCGAGGACGAAGTAAGAAGTTATCGCAAGGGTTTGGGTATTATTCCAGTCTATAAAATGGTGGACACCTGCGCGGCAGAATTTGAAGCTCTGACACCCTATTATTATTCCACCTACGAACGGGTAGAATCGGAAGTTTTACCCTCCGATAAACGCAAAGTGATGATCCTCGGTGGTGGCCCCAATCGCATCGGCCAGGGGATAGAATTTGACTACTGTTGTTGTCATGCCGCTTTTTCCCTGAGCAAAGCCGGTTTTGAGACGATTATGGTTAACTCTAACCCGGAAACTGTCTCCACCGATTACGATACCAGCGATCGCCTTTACTTTGAACCCCTGACTAAAGAGGATGTCTTAAATATCATCGAAGCGGAACAACCAGAGGGTTTAATTATTCAATTCGGTGGGCAAACTCCCTTAAAACTGGCGATTCCCCTGCAAAAATATTTAGAATCGCCTAATTGTCCCGTAAATACCAAAATTTGGGGAACTTCACCCGATTCGATCGATGCCGCCGAAGATCGGGAACGTTTTGAACAAATCCTCCGAGAATTAGATATCCGACAACCCCTCAACGGTATTGCCCGCAATTTCCAAGAATCCCAAGCAGTGGCTAAACGCATCGGTTATCCTGTGGTAGTACGTCCGTCCTACGTTTTAGGCGGTCGGGCGATGGAAATCGTCTATTCCGATAGCGAATTGGAACGCTATATGAAGTATGCGGTACAGATAGAACCGGATCACCCGATTTTAATCGATAAATTCCTCGAAAATGCCATCGAAGTGGATGTGGATGCCCTGTCAGATGCGACGGGAACAGTAGTTATCGGGGGATTAATGGAACATATCGAACAAGCGGGCGTACATTCGGGCGATTCTGCCTGTTCTATCCCCCATACGTCCCTGAGTGCCTCGGTTTTAACCACAATTCGACAATGGACGGTGGAACTAGCGAAAGCTTTAAAAGTAATCGGTTTGATGAATATCCAGTATGCGGTGCAGGGGGAGACAGTTTATATCTTAGAAGCGAATCCCCGCGCTAGTCGTACTGTTCCCTACGTTTCCAAAGCAACGGGAGTTCCTCTGGCAAAAGTTGCCTCCCTCGTCATGTCGGGCAAAACCCTAGCAGAATTGGGTATCATCAGCGAAGCAATTCCCCGTCATATTGCCGTGAAAGAAGCGGTTTTACCCTTCCAGAAGTTCCCCGGTGCTGATACTCTCCTAGGACCAGAAATGCGTTCTACAGGGGAAGTAATGGGGATTGACAGCGATTTTGGCAAAGCTTTCGCTAAAGCAGAAATGGCCGCCGGCGTGATTTTAGCCACCAGTGGGACGGTTTTCGTCTCGATGAATGATCGCGATAAAACCCCCATGGTTCCCGTGGTTAAGGATCTGCAATCCCTCGGTTTTCGCGTCGTCGCCACTTCCGGAACTCGTAAAGTTTTGTTAGAAAACGGTTGCGAAAATATCGATTTAGTGCTAAAGATTCACGAAGGCCGTCCCGACGTTGTCGATTGGATCAAAAATGACTGGATTCAGTTTATTGTCAATACTCCCAGTGGTGAAGAATCCCAAAACGATGGCCGAAAAATTCGCCGTACTGCCCTCGATTATAAGTTACCAATTATCACCACTATCGCCGGGGCAAAAGCGACAGTAGCGGCCTTAAAATCCCTGCAATCCCAACCTTTAGAGGTGAAAGCTTTACAGGATTATCTCGCCTAATTTCAGTTATCAGTTATCAGTTATCAGTTATCAGTTATCAGTTAGAAAGGGGATATAGGGGTTTAGGGAAATTTCAGCCAAATGCCCCACTACCCCACTACCCCATCTCCCCATCTCCCCACTACCCCATCTCCCCATCTCCCCATCTCCCCATCTCCCCACACCCCACACCCCATCACCCCATCTCCCCATCACACCCCACACCCTTCTCCCCAATTCCTAATTCCCATGACCGATACTCTAAACGATTATAAAAACCTGATTAGTGAACTGATTAACCGTTATAAAAACCGCGTCGATTTCCTGACAATTCGTCTGGAAGAAGCGCGGGGGACGAATATTCTACTACGTTCCGAACGAGTGGAAACCCTCAGCGAAGGTATTGCTATCGGTGGTCAGGTACGCGCCTGTTATAAAGGAGGTTGGGGATTTGCCAGCTTTAATCAATTATCCAGTTTACAGGAACGATTAGAAGATGCGATCGCTGCTGCCCGTTTAATTGGGGAAGAAGAAACCCTGATTGCTCCAGTAGAACCTGTAATTATCTCCTGTGAATTGCCTTTAACGGGAACGGACCCCCGTTTAGTACCATTAGCCGATAAAAAAGCCCTCTGCGATCGCTATAATAACTTACTGCGTCAACATCATGCCAGTATTGCCACCACTTCCGTCCGTTACAGCGATAGCAGTCAACATATTCTTTTAGGCACTTCTGACGGGACTTTAATCGAACAAAAATGGTCAGACTTAGAAATGCGTTTTTCGGCCACCGCTAGAGATGGGGACAGTGTACAAACGGGCCGGGAAACCACCGGATCCCGAAAAGCTTTCGAGGATCTGGTCAATTTAGAAGAACAGGTGCAAGGGTCGGCTAAACGGGCCGTACAAGCCCTAGTTTTGCCCCCTGTCAAGGGCGATACTTACACCGTCGTCATCGATCCCATTTTAACCGGTCTGTTCGTCCATGAGGCTTTTGGCCACCTTTCCGAGGCAGATATGTTATACGAAAATCCCGACCTTTTGGAAGTGATGAGTATGGGCAAACGTTTTGGACCAGATAACCTGCAAATCTTTGACGGGGCAGGTCCAGAAGGTCATCGGGGCAGTTATTTTTATGACGATGAGGGAACCCCCGCGACGACGACTCAGTTAATTAAAGATGGGGTTTTGGTGGGAAGACTGCATTCGCGGGAAACGGCGGGCAAATTAGGCGAAAAACCGACAGGTAACGCTCGTTGTCTCAATTATCATTATCCGCCCATTGTCCGCATGACCAACACTTGGATTGAACGGGGAACCACTCCCGTTAAAGAGTTATTTTCGGGGATAAAAACGGGAGTTTATGCCCAAAATTGGCAGGGAGGCATGACTAACGGCGAAATGTTCACTTTTAGCGCCGGGGAAGCTTGGATGATTCGCGATGGAGAAATTGCTGAACCCGTTAAAGATGTGACTCTCTCCGGTAATGTCTTTAAAACCCTAGCCAATATTGAGGCAATTGCTGATGATTTCTACTGGGACGAGTCAGGAGGCTGCGGAAAAGGGGGTCAAAGTGGTTTACCCGTCGGCTGCGGTGGCCCCAGTCTCCGTATCCGCGATGTGGTGGTGGGGGGAGAAGCAGATATTTAGTGAACAGTAAACAGTAAACAGTAATCAGTGCAAAGAAAGTGGGAAACTACTATTTAATACTGATAACTGATAACTAATAACTAATAACTGATAACTGCTATAGCGCAGTTTCATACAGCCGAAATCGGGTGTATCCCACATTTGCAGAAATACCGACAAGCATCAATTATCAGTGATACTAAATCCTGTTTAAAAAGTATAGGATAGTGGGGTGTGGGGTGTGGGGAGAAACAATTCATAACTTGAGAGTTAATCACACTATTAAAAAGGGATTTGGTATGACTCTTAAATTAGTACAAAAATATGAACAATCGCGTGTAAGCATCTCACAGTTAACCTAATGCGCGGGGGGTTTGGGGGCGGCGCCAC
>NZ_JAPZQJ010000679.1:0-11392 GCF_027530405.1 Microcystis sp. LE19-41.2A
CTCCTATCTCCTATCTCCTATCTCTGGACTCCTATCTCCGGACTCCTGACTCCTGACTCCTGACTCCTGTCTCCTGAATTGAGCAAACCCTAATTACTATTGATGCGACTTAAAAAGGCTTGTAAGCGCTCGCTGTGGGGATGATTAAAGAAGGTGTCGGGATCACCTGCTTCTTCGATGACACCTTGATTAAAGAACAAAACCTTGTTAGAGACCTCCTTAGCGAACTGCATTTCGTGGGTGACGACTACCATAGTCATCCCCTCATCGGCCAATTGACGCATAACGTTTAACACTTCCCCGACTAATTCCGGATCCAGGGCCGAAGTGGGTTCATCAAATAAAATCACCTCTGGTTTCATGCAGAGACTGCGAGCGATCGCCACCCGTTGTTTTTGTCCTCCCGATAATTGGTCGGGATAAACATCGGCTTTTGGGGCTAATCCCACCTTTTCCAGATAATGAATTGCCGTATCTTTAGCCTCATTTTCCGAGTGGTGTAACACTTGCTTGGGGGCCAACACCAAGTTTTGTAAAACGGTGAGATGGGGAAAAAGATTAAAGTGTTGAAACACCATACTTACCCGGCTGCGTAAGTTGCGGAGGACTGATTGATTTAACTTCGGGGAAGAGATGTCAATCCCCATCACCTCCAAGCGGCCGCCGTTAATTGTTTCCAAACGATTGAGACAGCGTAAAAAGGTACTTTTGCCGCAGCCAGAGGGACCGATTACCGATACCACATCCCCTTGATAAAGAGTGCCTGTAACTCCTTTAAGTACCTCTAAAGAGCCGTAACTTTTGCGTAAACCTTCACTGACAATCACAGGGGTAGTAGTGGTCATGATATCCTCTCGTAAAAAATTTTACATTCTGTCTGTATAAAGGTATCGAGATTAGTTTCTGCCAGATTGTATCCTTGACGACATTTTATCAAGAGGAATAATCATAATACTCAAATAGTCTCTCTACATCTGTCTTGGGTGGGAAGTAGGACGAAATTACTAACTTAGTTGAGCGAAAAAATCAAGGAGAAACAATTAAAAAATGATTAAATTTTGGCGAGGGCGGGCGGTACAGAGAGTTATCTTTGCCTTGTTAGGATTAGTCTTGGCGCTTGGATTAACTGTTATTCCGGCTTTTTCTCAGACCCCTCCTAATCCTTTTCGAGTCGCCACAGAAGCAACTTTTCCGCCCTTTGAATTTCAACAAGGGGGACAATTAACTGGGTTTGATATCGATTTAATGCGGGCGATTGGCAAGGAAGCCGATCTCAACATTGACTTTAGAAATTTACCCTTTGATGGCATTATTCCGGCTCTACAAGCGAGAACAGTGGAAGCCGCTATTAGTGGCATGACTATCACCGCCGAACGCGCCCAAGCGATTTCTTTTTCTCGACCTTATTTTAGGGCTGGTTTAGCGATCGCTGTTCGGGAAGATAATAAGACAATTAAAAATTTTGAAGACTTAAAAGGCAAAAGAATTGCCGTCCAAATTGGCACTACGGGAGCCTTAGAAGCGACAAAAATACCGGGGGCAACAGTTAGTCAATTTGACTCGGCGGCTTTAGCTTTGCAGGAATTAATTAATGGTCGAGTTGAGGCGGTAGTTAACGATAAACCCGTGACTTTGTATGCAATTAAACAAGCGGGTTTACGGGGAGTAAAAGTAGTCGGAGAATTATTAACGGAGGAATTCTACGGGATTGCTTTACCCAAAAATTCCCCCTATCTCCAGTTAATTAATGATGCTCTCGGTCGAGTCATAGAAAGTGGTCGGTACGATGCTATTTTTCGGCAATGGTTTGGAGAAAAACCGCCAGAATTACCCTTAGTTGCCCCAGCTTTAAATAATTTACAGGAATCAAGTTTTAACTGGGGAGAATTATTCTATAACCTGATTGTGAAAGGGGTTCCCTGGACAATTCTGTTAACAGTTCTGTCTTTTCTGTTCGGGTTAATCGGCGGAACTTTAGTGGCCATTGCCCTGATTTCTCCCTACAAATGGTTAAAAATAATTTGCCGCATCTATGTGGATTTCTTTCGGGGAACACCGATGCTGGTGCAATTATTCTTGATCTATTTTGGTTTGCCAGGGTTGTTCCGAGAAATTGGCTTAAATATCGACTTAGATCGTTTACCGGCGGCCTTATTTGCCCTAAGTTTAAATGTAGCGGCCTATTTAGCTGAAATTATGCGCGGCGGTATTCAATCGATCGATAATGGTCAATGGGAAGCTTGTTCTAGTCTAGGAATGTCCCCAGTGCAAACCATGCACGAGGTGATTTTTCCCCAAGCTTTTCGCCGGATGTTGCCACCCTTGGGGAATGAATTTATCACCCTAATTAAAGATACCAGTTTAGCGGCAGTAATCGGTTTTGAAGAATTATTCCGGCAAGGTCAGTTAATGGTAGCTACTACCTATAAAGCTTTCGAGATTTATATCGCTGTTGCTTTAGTTTATTTGGTTTTAACTACCCTTTCCTCTGTGGTATTTAAGCGCTTAGAGATTTATATGGATCCCCTACATAAATCTAAACAGGAACAGAAAGCTTAGGGGCAACAGATGGGAACTGATAAGTAATAGGGCAAAATTAACTTCTTGGTTAGGATAGGCAAGAGGCAAGAGGTAGTTAAATATGTGCATTTAATTGTGTCTAGCTACTTACTAAATCCGTTTTTAATGGTATGATTGACTCCCGATCGAACTTTAAAAACCCACTTGCCACTTGCCACTTCTCAATCCCCACTTTCCTATCCTCTTTATAAATCTGGTTATTAAAAACTGATTATTTAGGGTTTGCTGAATAAATCTAAAAACCTTGTTGGATAGGGTTTTTAGACTTGTTTTCCCTCAAAAAGTGCCGACCTTTGGAGTGATTGGGGGGAAAATCCCTGGACTTTTTCCCTGAAAATTAGGTAATTGACCCCCTGAAAATGGGTAAAACCCCACACCCCACACCCCACACCCCACACCCTGCCACCACCGAAAAGCTTTTTCAGCAAACCCTATTTATTCCCCCTTTTGCATGAGTGCCTCTCCTGATATGTAGCCCATACTCAACGGATTTAGTATGATAACCGATAACTCTTTCATCGCCTTCATAAAATTTAACATTAACGCCATTTTCTCAAAAAAATCGACCCGCCTAAGGGCGGGAAAGAAAAGAAAAAAGAAAAAATAGGGAATAAGGGTAAAAGGGGAAAAAGGAAAAAGGGTTACAGAGTTCTCCCGAATACGCAGACTACCCGAAAACCGTTATTGAGGTAGCGGTCGTCGCGGCGGTAGAGGCTGCTGCGAATCGCGGAACGGCAGTTAAAAGGATAGTCGCCCCAGGAACTGCCCCGCAGAGGAGAACAATTATCATCCCCATTTTCTATCCAGGCACTGCCATCCCTCGGCGCACCGTCATAATTATTGTGCCAGGTATCGGCGCACCATTCCCAGACATTGCCGTGCATATCGTACAGTCCGAAGGCATTGGGGGGAAATTGTCCCACGGGAGTCGTTTCTCCTCGATGTTCTCCCTTCGCTTCCCCGGCGTAGGTTTTGCTGGCATTGTAGTTGGCCAATTCCCCGGTAATGGTTTCCCCAAAGTAAAATGGGGTGGTGGTTCCAGCACGACAAGCGTACTCCCATTCCGCTTCACTCGGTAGTCGGTATTCCCTTCCGGTCAGTTTCGATAATCTCGCACAGAATTCGACGGCATCGTACCAGTTGACTTGTTCCACGGGTCTATCCCAGCGCGTGGGCGATCCCCCCCTAGCCCCCTCTTCAAAAGGGGGGGAATCGGAAGCCCCCCTTTTTAAGGGGGGTTTGGGGGGATCTTTAAAGTGGGAGGGATCAGGATCAAGGTCTTTTTCTACTTTTAAATCCGTGCGAGAGGCAACTGCTCTCCACTGTGCCTGGGTGACGGGATATTTACCCATGAAAAAAGGGGGGACAGTTACTTGATGTTGAGGGTGTTCATACTTATAACTATCTTTCTCATTTGGCGGTGAACCCATCGTGAATGTTCCCCCCGGGATGGCAATCATTTCTAAGGTGATGTCGTTGCCCAAATCTTGGCTGAAATATTGGGCTTCTCTTGACTCTTTTTCGATTTGCTCACCCTTCGCATTTACTCGCACCACCTCAAAGTTAAATGGTAACAATTCTAACTTTTGCAACGTTTTAACTGAAACTGGAACTTTCTTTGATTGCGTATTTTGTGACGTTTGAGAACCAGGGGTACGGGCTGCCGTTTGCTCCAGTTGCTCTGCAATGGCCAGATAATTTCCGCCCAAATTTCTTAAGATTCTGGCCGACACTTCGGCAAAAGGACGAATAACACCCTGTATATCTCCACCTATTTCTGTTGAGGGTTTTTTCAATTCAGCGAGGAAGTCCCGTAATTCTAGGTTCAGTTGTTTGGCGATATATTTGGAGACGCGATCAAATACATTTACCGTAGTAGAGCGAGTAGAACTGAGTTGTAAAATGTCTCTTACTTCTGGATTGATAAAATCGTAGAGTACCGCATCTGGGTCAGATTCCTTAATCCCTAACGAACGAACGCGAAGAATACCGCCTAAAAATACTTCTGCGATTTGGACTTGACCTGCTTCTGGTAACATTTCCTTACGGATCAATCGAACTACGGGCAGAAAAATTGTCGGTGTTGCCGCTAACAATTCTGCTAATTCTTGAGCTAAAAGTGAGGCATTGTTGCGAAATCGTCTAACTATTTCTTCTGGAGTTAAATTTAGCTCGGCCTCGGGTTCTAATTCTTCTTTGGTATCGGGAGTCAGTACAAATCCTGCTACTTTAGTGTCACTGCGCCCCACGACTACACTACTCCATCGTTCGACACTGAAAGGTTCTAAAGTAAAAACAGGAATCGGTAAGCGATTCTGTTCACGAAAGACGTTTTCCCAAATCAGCACATCTCTAAATTTTAATCGACTATTAGTTAGGCCCGGTTCATCACTAAACAAAGTTACTTTCGCTCCCAATCCCAAGCCAGTTTTCAGCCAAAGCCATTCTGGAAGCATTTGCAATATAGCTAATGGACTCGATTGACTCCACAATTTTAAAAGCGGAAACATCCTACCATCTCGCCAATAGGATGCCACACAATCACTAACTACTACAATGAGACGACGGCCATTCGGATTGAGTAATTCTTTCGGATGATAAACTCTAGAATTAGTCTTGCTTAATCCTTTATAAAGAAATAGATTATTTTCCTTGAAAGCTAATTGCCAGACCTGTACATCACGAAAGATACCGTAATGTTGTAGTACAGTTTTAAGATCCGTTAAGGTTTGATGCCAAATATCCATCGACGGACTGCGATCAAATACCAATGCTAGTTCTAACCAAGGTTCTAAAGTTGGTTTAAAAACAGGGTTCAAGATTTTTTGGTCAGTTGCGGCAAAACTTTCCACTGTTCGTACTTCATCCAAAATACTTGGACGATCCTGTGTAGGTACGCGCCGCAATAATGTTTTTAAAGCTCTTGCCAAAGATAGAGAACTGCCCAAATCCGACGGATTATCGACCGGAAAAGTTAAAGAGCCACCGCCACCAACGAATGAATCTTTGCTTTGTTGTCGCGGGAATAAGTGTCCCACAGGTTCCGTTTTTTTCTCTTCTTCTTTCCCTAGAACCTTTTGTTTGGATTCAGATGAGGATGAAGAACTATTACCATTAGAAGAACCATCTTCAATTTCTTCTTCACTTTTGCTTTCAGTAGTTTCTACAATTTGAGGCCAATGGAGCAATAGCCAACACAAATCGGCCAACTCGTAACCGGTCATTTCTAGCTCTGACTGATTGAGAGTCTTAAGTAACCTTTTGAATCGATCCGGTTTCACTGATGCGGAAGCATCGCTCATTATAATCCCTCCGTATCGTTCAAACTCTTAAACAATAACTCTGTCAAAGATTTGCGATCGAGAGTGGATTCTGGACCACCAGTTAACATATATACAATATTAAGTAATTGATCTGTTGCCAAATCTTTTTTATCTTTACCCAGAAAATCTGTAATTAATTGACTAATACGATCACTAGACTTATTAAAATATTCATCACCCATGTGAGATTTGACTATGGATTTAAGATTATTAATGCCCGGATTGGGCATATTGATTCTAATACAACGTCTTTTGAAGGCTGGAGGAAAATCTCTTTCGCCGTTACTGGTCATAACGACGATAGGAAAAGCATTACATCCCACTATTCCGCTCTTTAGCTCGACGGGATGAAGATTTTTATCCCAGGTAAAAACCGAAACTGTTTTATCGGGGTTTCTCTCTGTCCAGCGTTTTATTTCGGGGATTTCATATTCGCCTTCTTCAAACAGATTGAGGAGGTCATTGGGCAAATTGATGTCGCTTTTGTCTATCTCGTCTATTAGCAACACTCTGGGCAAAGCTGAAGGAAGAAATGCCGTACCCAAAGCTCCTAAAGTGATATAAGAGCCAATATCTTGTTTTCCATCGGGTTCTGATTCTTGTAAACGTGCGATCGCATCATAACGATACAAACCATCCTGAAGAGTTGTTCGAGCCGTAATCGACCATTTTAAAACCGGACCCAATTTCAGTTGGTATGCTAAAGCATAGGCTAGGGAAGTTTTCCCCGAACCGGGACGACCAGTCACTAACAGAGGACGACGCAAGCATAAAGCCGCATTTACTCCGGCGATCACCAAATCGATAGCTTCCTGAAGTTGAGCATTTTGAGAATTGGTTTTATTATCAGCGATTTCTGACAAACGGAATTTTTCACCGCGCTCGCGATCTTTTTTTTCTTTCTCGACAAGTTTCAATAATTCTGACCAGCGATCGCTATCTCGATCGAGAATAGGTCTGTCGAAATTTCTCCAAGGAGGTGGAGAAGGAAGATTAAGAGTTTCAGATAGCTGTTCTCCCCGACCATTAAACGGTTGCCAGTGAACTGATTTAGTTTCTTCTACCATTTTATTACTTAGCTCCTATTGTTTGTAAGGGATTTTCTTCTGGCAAGATTTCTGGGTCTTCTAACAACATACCGAGATAATAACCAGGATACTGTTTACGCTCTGTTTCAGTCCTGGTTCCCCATGAAACAGTTCTTAGTTCCCAAGTTTTTTCCAGTAACCCACGACATCGATCGGATAAATTATCGCAACTCAGACATTGTGTAAATTCCTGTTCAAATTGTACTTCTGATGGAATAATATCCCAATTCCAAACGGCGATGGGAATACCACTATCAAAAATAGACTCAAAGAACCTCATACGCTCAGATTTATCGACAAAGAGAGAACCTTTTAATATAATCCCCCACAGATTCGAGCAATTTTTCATAAAAATCTCTAGTTCTTTCCAATTAGAGATTTGATTATTTCCAATCTCAATTATATTAGATTTTTGAGTATTTTTTATTTCATTAGCTAGAATATTCTTAGATATTTCCCGACAATTATCTCTCAAAAAAGTATCGATTCTTTCCCATCCTTTTTTGAGTGATCCGATGCGACTATTTTTCCGTATGCGTTCTCTACTTCTTAAAAATAGTCGGTAGTTTACTACCAATGATCTAGGTGTTTCTTCTTCATAAATTATTACCCAATTATCTAAATTAGAATGTAAATCAAAAATTGGAATAAATACTTCTATTCTTAATTCATCAATTGCTTTATCTCGAAATTGAGGCTCACTCTCAAGATAATCGATGTATGCTTTTATAGCTCTCGGAATATCTTCAAATTTAGGACAATCAAAGCCTTTTTTATCTCTAGATAATGAAATTTCAGATAGTTCATCCCGAAATTTAAACTGTCCCCTCACGTTCCATGTATCTTGATTTTCTCCATTGGCAAGTCTCTCAATCATAATTAATAATATCGGTGGCAAGCAAGAGCTATTTTTATTAACCTTAGTGCTAGGTAAGATTTCAGTTTTTTTCAAATCGCAATTAGCCTCATCTAACCATGATTTTATACGTTCGTTATCACCTAATGATTGAGCTAATTTTCTTATCAATGCTGTGGATTTATACTGGTCAAGAAATACTTGTTTTAATAATTCATAATTCTTGGTAAAACACAAACTCTTGATATAAACTTTGTCATCTTCATGTTTATTTATTTCTTCAATCTTAGAACAGGCTTGCCAAATATCTTTCCAATCGATTTCATCGAGAATCGGGCATATTCCCGACCATAAACGTTCAAATAATTCGTCGCAACTATTATTTGGTAATTCAATATTCTCATTATCAAAAAGAGTAATTGTCTTAGGAGATTGACTCATTTCTTTTTGTTGTTGTTTAGCAATATCACTAATAACTGCAATTAAACTATCGTAATAAACACTATCTTTTTCGTAAAAATTAATACCATCTATTAAATCACAAAATTTATCTATAAATCCGCTTAATGCTTTTAAAATACCCAATAATGAAGAGCGCATATCGCTTCGTTCTTCCACACCTTTAACACTCAAAAAACCAATTATATCTTTTCTCTTTTGGGGATCTTGAATAGAAGGGCAATTCTCCAAGGCATCAATCAGCCGATTGAATCCTTGATCACTTGGTTTAGTGGGAACACTCAACAACATTCTAAAGGAAACTCCTCCGGCAACATTTGTATCGTGGCTTTTCTTAAATTTTGCATGGCAACAGAATCATTTTCGTAGAGCATATCAATAACGTCTAATAGCTCCGCCAATCCTCCTGAATAACCACGAGAAGTTTTAATTGCACTTAATACTACACTGTTTGCATTACCTTCCATGATGATGTTATTGGCTATTTCCTTCCTGAGATTCAAAATAATATCTTTTCGACTTTGGGGATCTTGCATTGACTGGCATTGTAAAAAAAGATCGCGCAATAGGCCTAATTCTTGGATAGTTAAATTGCGAGGTAGCGGAAAACTATCCCGTTTCCCTGTTTTAGTGGCTGGCTCAATTTCGCTAAATCGTTCTTTTCTATTACCCGACCAGTCCTGATATAAAAGATATGAAGGAGTTTGCCTGGTGTGTTTATCTTCTCGCAGTTTGATGAACTTTTTCTGCACGGACTGCATAACTGACTCCAGATCTGGAGGCCAAATCTCTGTATCTTTTAATGAGTTCAATTCATTTAATAGTTCTCGTGAAAATATACCCGTTTGTTCGTCGCCTTTATTAATCGCATATTCTCCCGGATTGGCGGCAAACATTACCATTTGTTTTTGACTTGGCAAATGTTTACCGATAGGGGGAAGATCGTCAGGTGGAGTTATCTTTAATAATTGGGAATTAGCGCAAGCATCGAAGATTAGTAACTGCTGAGGTAAATTTTTATATAAATCGGTCTGCATAGCATTAAGCTGGGCAGTTAAATTCAGGTTCTTCAAGTCCTCCATTGTCGCATCGGCATAAATCAATCGACGATCGCCTTGAGGGACGATCCAACCGTGTCCCGACCAAAACAAGAAAAACAAGCTTGCTGTTTTTTTTCTCGCTTCTTCACGCAGAGCTTTATTGATTATATCTTTGGTCGCTTCTAAGGGTTTACTGTTGATCAGACTGGTAATCTCGTCAACGATTCCAGTATTGCGATCGAGTGGCGATACGAAAACCGAAATATTTTCGGGAGGCACATTTCGATCTCGTAACCATTGACAGAACTGATAAACATCATTGACCGGGCCATTCAAATCTGGAATGGAACTAGAATCAGCATACTTTTCGATTCCCACTAAAATTGCTTGTGTTGTCGATGGTTCAGCCATTAGCTACCTCCACCATCTTCTGCCAAACTGCATCCCAAACCTTGTCATTATTCCAATATGCACCATGAGACTCAGGGAAAGGTTGTTTGCTATCTATTTCGACATCTTGTATCTTTCCGGGGAATATTTTCTCCCCTACATAACTCAGAAAATCGTTGCGATCATAAATATTTAACCAATCGGGGAAAGTATCCGGCAGCTTGGCATTGGGATTATATTCCATCCCCACCAAAGCATTCAGTTCATAAAGAATAGGAGATTGAGAACCGATCGTCACCAACAAAGCCACTTGTGGTAATTGTTGTTCTAATAGCAAATCGACGGCAATAATACCACCCAAACTATGGGCGATTAATACGGTGGGATATTCCAGACGTTCAACGGTTGTGCGAACAAAGTCTCTAAGCTTTTGTCCCCTTGCTTGATACATCAAAATATCTCCCAAAGTGCCACTATATTCTTCCGTGAATCCATTTCGCTTTCTTTGGAGATTATTCTGAATAATACGCCTGATCGTACCAGAAATCATCTCTTTTATGCCGGACAAAACTCCTTTTTCCGTACCCCCTAATTCCGCCGCTATTTGCTCGACAATTTGATCTCGTAATCCCCCATTAACCGATAAGGCAAATTCGCCATAGTTATCCCTTACCAAAATAGCACTCTGGGCTACCAGCGCACGGGCGATCGCTATGCGGTATTCTCCTAATGGTTCCGTGGCGGATTCGATCGCTTTTTGATAATCGCTTTCGTTGACGATAATGGATTGGGATTGAGAAAAAAACTCGCCAATTCCAGCCTGATCGAGCATTTCTTGCAGATTAGAGGATGGATTTAAGGCTCGAACCCGATTATCCAAATCCTCGCCTAGCTTTTCCCCAAAAACAGCCCCTTTGTCCTCGGAACTTATGGTTAGGATTTGCAGTTCGATGAGTGGGTCTTGATATAGTAACTCCCATAAACCCAGAACATAGTCTTCATCAGTTAAATCGGTTTCTGAGGCTTTTTTTTGATCCGACACTGGAATAGATAGTCCCCCAGCATTTAACGTTGTGCCGAGGGAACCACCCCAGTAACACTTATGAAAACGCAAATTTTCATTGCGTTCTTTCAATTTTCGGATAATGATACTAAAAGTTTTGCTATAGGCAGGTTCTCGTACCCCAGTACCGTGGATAAAAACTAGGTTCCAATCCCATTGTCTCATCGACTTACCCCATCAAACCGACTCATTTCTTCACTCAAGATACTCAATTTCTTCACTCTTCTCTATCCTCTGACTCAAAACAAGGTCTTCACGTCCCCACCTGACCATCGACCTACCGATTGGATACGGAGACCATCAGACCCCTACCCAATATTATCTCAAGACTAAAAGGTTTTCTGGTGGAGAAATCGACCCAATTGACATCCTCGCCGCCGGGGCCGGACGGTGATGAGCGTGAACGAAAAGCGTATTACAGTTTTCTTAAAGGACGGTAGCCAAGAGAAAATCGTCATCGAAAATTTTGGGTCTGAAACCCCGTCGTTCTACGACGGCTTTACTGTTAAATATGAGCATCGTTTACGAAATATATGCTAAAATGTGAGGTATGGAAAAAGCCTATTCGTTTCGATTTTACCCCACACCCGAAC
>NZ_JAPZQJ010000201.1:0-3544 GCF_027530405.1 Microcystis sp. LE19-41.2A
TGTCAGTCTGTAGAGCGACCATAAGACCAGAACAGAGTAAATCTGTTAAGGCAGGTGCGGAACCCCGCAAGGGAAAGAAGCAGAAACCTAAATCGTGAGGTTTGGGAATCACCGTCCGTTTACGGCGGTGAGGATGTCAAGATTGATATTGTTAGGGGTTTTGGGGTTTTGGGGTTTTGGGGTTTTGGGGTATTAGTTAAAATTTCCCTATCTCCCTATCTCCCTATCTCCCTATCTTCCTATCTTCCTATCTTCCTATCTCCTAATTCCTATGGGTCGTGTTTGGCATTTTATTAAAAGTGTGATGGGAATTATCTTTCGTCATCCTGTAACTGGGGTGACAATGATTCCGCTGCTTGCTGATGGTACAATTGTTTTAATCCGACGCAGAGACACCGGCAAATGGGCCCTACCGGGGGGAATGGTCGATTGGGGGGAAGATATTTTTAATACTGCTCAAAGGGAATTAAAAGAGGAAACAGGATTAAATTTAGTCAGTTTAGGGCGTTTAGTCGGGGTTTATTCCTCTTTTGAGCGTGATCCGCGCATTCACTCCATTTCAGTGTTAATTGAAGTGACAGCGGCGGGGAATTTTCAGATCAAAGATACATTAGAAGTTAGCGAGGTGAGAGCTTTTAGCGTCGAAACTTTACCTCTAGGCAATCTCAGTCACGATAACGATCGCCAACTAGAAGATTATCTCAGGGGTGCCACTGTAGTGGCTTGATGTCGAGGGAAAGATAATGGAATTAGAAAGTTTGGTTAAAGGCAAGTGAGATAACATTTAGGGGAAATCAACACAATGACCGAAGATATCGCGACTCCCAGCAAAATATGGATTATTACGGGTGACTCTGATCTTCAAAAAACGCCCACCGGCGCTAGAAGTAGCCGTGATACCGGGGGAAGGCTTGAAGGAAAGGAAAAATCGCCCGAAGTTGCGGCCACCGAAAGAAGTCAAGTGGATGTGTCCAAACTGAAGCTAGAAATGCAGGGCTTTCTCAAAGCGATGCGGGAAATGCTCAATGAAGCCGATCCTCCAGGTGCTAAAATCCGGCTCGATGAAGTGGAACTGTCTGTAGAAATTAATGGGGAAGGACAAGTTAGCCTGTTTGGGATCGGGAGCAAAGCAGGAGGGAAAGGAGCGATGACATTTAAGTTCAAGAGAAAAGATGGCTAAAAACTGGGTGATAGCGATCGGCATCAACGAGTATGACAACCTCAAGCCGCTGAAATACGCCAAGAAAGACGCGGAAGCGATCAAAGCTTGGTGTGAAGGGGAGGGAGGATTCGATCGCAGTGGGATATTTCTTTTTACCGAAGATTCTCCACCCATTCCTGCTAGTCCCCCCATTCCCACGCAACTAACCCACGGTCGTCTCAAGCGGTTTCTTCAGAAGCAGTTCGAGACTCCCCTGCTTAAGTCTGGAGACAATCTCTGGTTTTTCTTTGCTGGTCATGGCAGGCGCTATCAAGACAAAGACTATCTGATGCTGCCAGATAGTGATCCGGGCAATGTAAGAGAAACGGCTGTATCGGTGGATTATGTCACCGAGCGGCTGCGGCGGTCTGGGGCGGATAACGTCGTACTATTGTTAGATGCCTGTCGAGATGAGGACAGCCGAGGCGGTCTGGGCATTGGAGAAGAGGAGCATCAGGGAGTCATAACCTTTTATTCCTGTACTGCCAATCAGCAATCTTGGGAGATCGATGAGTTGCAACAAGGCTCATTTACTCATACGCTGCTGGAAGGATTGCGGCGGCAAGGAGAAGCCAATTGTGCTACGGTCGAGCGTCTAGACGAATATCTGCGCCGTCAAGTCGAGCAAACTAACGCTAGATATGGGAAACCGAGACAGAATCCCTATCTGAAAGCAGAACCGCCCCACAAGCTCTATTTTATTTTGCTAGAACAAGTTGCCACGCTTAGGGACGTGCAACCCCTAAAATATCAGGCTTCCTTAGCAGAAAATAGGGACGATTTTGACTTAGCTGAACAGTTATGGATTCGTGTCTTAGGAGCATCTCGTGGCGATTTAGATGCGATCGAAGCTATCAAGCGCATCGCTCTAAGACAGTCACAGTGGTCTCCGATTCCTTTTACGGGTCGCGAATACGTCACGGGGTCCGAGGGAAATAGGTCATCGACCCCTAAACTTTCTCAAGAAACTGGACTCAAGGTATTTAACTTTGAGGTGGTGCGAGTAAATGCGAAGGGTGAGCAAATCAAAAAAGAGTCGAAACAGTCCCAATATTTCAGCGAGGATTTGGGCAACGGCATCACCTTAGAAATGGTCGCCATTCCAGGGGGAACTTTCACGATGGGAACAGAAGACGAGGAAATCGAAAGACTGGTGAAAAAATTTAATTGGGAAGTATTTAGAAGGGAAAGACCACAACATGAAGTAACTGTCCCACCCTTCTTTATGGGTAAATACCCCATCACCCAGGACCAGTGGAAAGCGATCGCCTCTCGTACCGACTTAAAAGTAGAAAAAGACCTTGATCTCAACCCAGCCTATTTTAAAGACCGTCCCGATAGCGATCGCCGTCCCGTGGAACAAGTCGACTGGTACGATGCGATCGAGTTCTGTGCGAGATTATCAAAACTAACGGTTCGGGAATACCGACTACCGAGTGAGGCGGAATGGGAGTACGCTTGTCGTGCTGGAACCACCACCCCATTCTACTTTGGGGAAACCATTACCGGGAAATTGGCCAACTACCGTGCCAGCGAAACCTACGCCGGAGAAGCGAAGGGAGAATATCGAGAAGAAACGACTCCCGTGGGACAGTTTCCCCCAAACGCCTTCGGACTGTACGATATGCACGGGAACGTCTGGGAATGGTGCGCCGATACCTGGCACGGTAATTATGATGGTGCGCCGACGGATGGCAGTGTCTGGACAGAAAATGGGAATAATAATCGTTCTCCTATGCGGGGCGGTTCTTGGTACGGCTATCCGGATAACTGCCGTTCCGCTTACCGCTTCAACGACTTCCGCCGCGTCAACGGCAGCAACATCCTCGGTTTTCGGGTGGTGTGCGGTGCTGGGAGGACTCTGTAACCCTTTTCCCCTTTTTTTCCCCTTTTACCCTCATTCCCTATTTTTTCTTTTTCCTTTTCTTTCCCGCCCTTAGGCGGGTCGATTTTTTTGAGAAAATGGCGTTAATGTTAAATTTTATTAAGGCGATGAAAGAATTATCGGTTATCAGTTGGGAAGGTGGTGTTATATTATGGGCAGTAAAGTTGCTCAAAAAGCTGGTCAGTTTGCTATTAGAATAGTAAACGCTGATAAATATCTCAGCCCAGAAAAGAAAGAAGTTATCCTGTTATAATAAAGTTAATTGATAAGTAGGTAGGCGTTAAAAATTATCAGATGCCCCCTTATCAAGGGGGATCCCCCCGCCTACCGGCACCCCCCTTATCAAGGGGGATCCCCCCGCCTACCGGCACCCCCCTTATCAAGGGGGATCCCCCCGCCTACCGGCACCCCCCTTATCAAGGGGGATCCCCCCGCCTACCGGCACCCCCCTTATCAAG
>NZ_JAPZQJ010000092.1:0-9333 GCF_027530405.1 Microcystis sp. LE19-41.2A
TTACCAAAATGTCTAACGAAACCGTTACTTATAGTCTTGAATCCGTCCTCAAGGAAATCAAAGACAGCATCAAGGAAGTTAACCAAAAAATCGATACCTTCCAACAGGATGTTAACCAGAAATTTGACAGCCTACAGAAGGATTTTAACCAAAAAATCGATACCTTGCAACAGGATGTTAACCAGAAATTTGACAGCCTACAGAAGGATTTTAACCAGAAATTTGACAAAATCGACGAACGGCTAACTAAGCTAGAGGTAGGACAGGCAAAACTAACTGAGAAAGTCGATGGGATGGATAGAAGACTAGAAAAGCTGGAAGGAACCCAAAAAAATCAAGTTTGGACGTTAATTATCCTTTTAGGAGGAGCGATCGGCACAGCAGCATGGCGCTCTTTCTTTTCTGGCAATCCTTAGAAATATTACTATAATTTCTCACTTTAGGGTAGTTATGAGGGGAAATTAGCAGATGTGAAACTCAGGTTAAAAATAAGGGATTCCTAACCCATCCTACCGATAATTATGCTTTCCTCAACCATCTTTTTAACAATCGCCACAATGCCAATATTATCCCCCCAATTAAAACTAAAGGAAACTTAACCACCCCCAGAAAGAAAGCAACGATTAAGGGATATTTTCGGGTTTCTAATTGCCGAATTTCATCATCGCACTTTTGAACATCCGCTGCTAACCCCAATGCTTGATATAATTCCCGCGACTGAAGATATGCTTCTTTCGCTTCCGATATACGTTTGAGTTTATAGTAGGTAAGTCCCAGATTAAACCAAGCTTTCGCTTCACCCCCCCGATCACCGATTTCCCGAAAGATTGCTAGGGACTGTTGATAAAACTCGATCGCTTTTTGGTATTCTCCTAGGGAATTGTAAACATTGCCTAAACCCATGTAGGAATTCGCTTCACTCCCCCGATCACCGATTTCCCGTTTGATTGCTAAGGACTGTTGATGAAACTCGATCGCTTTTTGGTATTCTCCTAGGGAATCGTAAGCATTGCCTAAATTACCGTAGGATTTCCCTTCACCCCCCCGATCACCGATTTCCAGTGTGATTGCTAAGGACTGTTGATAAAACTCGATCGCTTTTTGGTATTCTCCTAGGGAATAGTAAACATTGCCTAAACCCATGTAGGAATTCGCTTCACTCCCCCGATCACCGATTTCCCGTGTGATTGCTAAGGACTGTTGATGAAACTCGATCGCTTTTTGGTATTCTCCTAGGGAATTGTAAACATTGCCTAAATTACCGTAGGATTTCGCTTCACCCCCCCGATCACCGATTTCCCGTTTGATTGCTAGGGACTGTTGATGAAACTCGATCGCTTTTTGGTATTCTCCTAGGGAATAGTAAACATTGCCTAAACTGGTGAGGGATGCGGTATATTTCCAGTTGGTTTGCTCCTCCTGTTGTTGGTAAACAGTGACTAATTCAAGGTAATAATCGGCCCGGGTTTGATAATAACCCCGTCGGGTGAGAAAATTCTCGATAGTACGGAGAATATCAAAAGCATTGTCGTACTCGGTTAACTGATAGCAATGATAGAAAATTTCTAGGTAAGGTTGCACATCGTTGAGGATTTCCCAGGAGTCGGGTTGAGCAATAGAAAGATAATAGGCGATCGCTTTTTGGTGTAATTCCCTTTGATCGCCGGGTTTGTATTGTGCATATTCCCAAACTAAAGGCTGAAAACTAAAAATTCGCTGGCGATTTTCCTCTTTTTCTTCTAATAATGATCGTCGCTGTAATTCTCGCAAATCTGCCGTGATCTCGGATAGTTCGATCTCCGGGTAATTATCCATCACTGCTTTGGCTGCCAGAGAATCAAATTCTCGGCGATAAATGCTGGTTTTAGTGAATAATTCCTGCTGTCTTTGGCTAAGTCGCTGAAAACTAGCATCTAAAACTAAAGCAATTCCCACTGTCTCTTGACGATGACTCCCCACCACCTGCGGATCGCTCAAAAGTTGCGATAAATTTCCTAATCCTAAGTCCGCTAACCTTTCTAAACTGGGGTTTTGCGGAAATTCTGCTAAGATTAAATCCGCCACCAATCGCAGGAGTAATGGATGACCATCCACCCGTCGAGAAAAGTTCTCTAAATCCCCTGTTATTTGCGATTCCGCTAACAATTGCGCCCCTTCAGGAGGTTTCAAACCTTTTAGCTCGATCCAACGGTTAAAACCCCTAGTTTTTGGCTTTTCTCTGGTGGTGACTATAATTTTGCTGGTGTCACCTTTTTCTATCCAAGCAGTGAAAAACTGCTGATAAAATTCATTATTCCAAGAACCATCTTCCCCTAATAAACTCTCTAGATTATCGATAATAATTAGGTGGCGATGGCGTTGTAGTTGTCTGATTAAAGCTTCCTGTAAATCTATTTCTTTTTCGGGGACGGGATAACCAAAGTCCGTCAGGATTTGGCGAGCTAAACCACTAAATCCCCCCAGATTTCCCGCTTCCCACCAAAAGCGTTTTGGGAATAAATCTTCATCATCCCCTAGGGAAGGATCGAGGGGAATTTCCTCCTCAAAAATTTTACTAGCTAGGGTAGATTTTCCAATTCCTCCAACTCCTTTGATGCCAATCATCGCAACATTTGGATCAGTAAACCACTGCTTAATTTGGGTGATTTCCTCCTTCCTTCCCTGCCAATAGGCGAGACGTTTTCGAGCATCTCCTCCCTTGAAAGTACTCCTTTGACTACTGCGATTATTTTCTATTGCGTCTGCTTTTGCGTGCAGATCCGCCAGTCATTCAGGAGGGATTCCTAGATTTAAATTACCCTTAACTTCTTGAATGTTCAATTGTTGTTTAATATCTTTGTTTATTTGTGTAACAATTTGAGGTTTCGTTTCTGTTTGATTCTGATTAATTGTCATAATTTGTTGTGCTATGATTTGGATTTCTTGGGCAAAATTGGGGTCTTTGAGCATTTCTACCTGTAAAAAAGGAACCACTTGCTGTTCAATCATCGCCTCGGATTTAGTTTGTTCGGCTGCCGCTAAAACCTTGGCTGCGGTGGGTTCCTTTTGTAACTTTTGCTTAATTTTTTGCCACAATTCTACACCTTTATCCATTGCTCCTTCCGTTAATTTACCGATAACAGCTTCAAAGGCGATTTTAGCGATTTCGGCGGCGGCTAATTCGGCTAACATAATTATCAATTGCGAGAATTTTTCGCCATTCTAGCACAACGGCAACAGCAGTTGTGGACGGTTTAAATGTTTGGTTGACTGTTCAAAAAGTAAAAAACAAAACTCTGATATCGTTGCCACAACAGGATTGAGATTAGAGCGAAGCGGACGCGCTGGTAAGCTAAGACATATTTAGGGTTTGCGGCAAAAAGTACGGGCGAAGCATTCGGATAGAAAATCTCCGGTTTCACCGATAGGTTATGCCCAAATGCTTCGCCCCTACAGGACGCGGGCCGATGAAGACGCAAAAATCTTGCACCTGTTTCGCTCGTAAAGCCACAAAACCCCTACCTTGCCTACATTTCACATTTATTCAGCAAACCCTATTTAAACTGCTTATTCTTAGATTAGCCGAATCTCCTCCAATTCCTTTACTGTTGCCTCTTGCCTCGTCTCAACAAGCAATTTAAATTACGAACAGCTTATTAATGCTTGAGCAGCCCTCAGAAGCCCTTTTATTGAAGCCCGTTATTCCCTAAAGTCGTTGACAATAAAGCTATAAGTAGGTAGGCACAATTATTTGTAGGATGGGTTAGCGGTAGCGTAACCCATGCGGGCGTTGGGTTTCATGCTTCAACCCAACCTACGTTCATTTTATATTTAATTCCACCCACCTACTTAGACAAACTTAAACCGTTAGATTGCAAGAGTAGAAAAAGTAGTAAAATAGTTCAATACCCGTAAAACATGAACAAAACATGACTACTCTATTGCAAAAAGCATTCACAGAAATCCAGAAACTGCCAGAGCATCTTCAAGATGAACTTGCTCAACAATTGCTGGAAGATATTGAAGGTGAATTAAAATGGCAGAAAAGCCTTTCCAACGAGGATCTGGAATTGGGAGCTTTAATAACAATGGCACAGGAAGCTCTGATAGAAGAACAAGAGGGGAGAACAGAAGATAAAGGCTTTGGGGAAGAATGAAGTCATCCAGAACCAAGAGGTTTCGTCAACTTTTTCTAAGTTTGCCGCAAAGGGTACAAGAAACAGCCAAGAAAAATTACCAGATTTGGAAAGAAAATCCATTTCACCCCAGCCTAGAGTTCAAAGAGGTGAAACCAAGAGAAAAAATCTGGTCAGTCAGAGTCGGCATTGGATGGCGAGCATTAGGGATTAAGAATTCAGAGGAAGAAAAGATAGTTTGGTTCTGGGTTGGATCGCACTCCGAGTATGACAAGATTCTAGGTAAGAATTAGAAGCGATCTAACAAATCACTGCACCCGACCTTATGCTAAAGTTATCTAAATCATCCCAAGTCATTGGCGGCGGGTGATGGGCAACGTTAGACCTACACCCTCTGAGTGTTAACGATGACTATAATCCTAGAGAGGATTCTTTTTTCCTATCACTGCATAGAAGGGATCAGCAACCATAATTCCTAACATTTGTAGGAAACTGGGGGTAGTAGCAGGACGAACGATCGCCTGTACTTCCCTAAATCCCGCCACCGATTTAAAATAGGATTTCACTAACGCTACCCGGCCTAAATCGCTATTATCGCGCCAAGCAGCGATCGCTTTTTGGTAAAACATCCGATTGGAAAAACTGACCACCACCAGACCATTAGGCTTTAAAATGCGATACAGTTCCGCAAAAATCGCCTCTGGATACTGCAAATACTGCACCGACACCGTGATTAACACCGCATCAAAAGAACTATCCCCTAGGGGCAATTTTGGCTGTGCATTGAGGTCCTGGACAAAATAACTATGCAAGCGGGGATTTTTGGCTAACTCCTCCCCATTCATCCCGTGACCTTCGATATGCTCAAATTCCATCTCCTCCGGTAAATGGGACACCCAGCTGCTCATCAGGTCTAAAATACGCGTATTCGGCGATAATATCTCTCGGTAGAGAGCGGTTAATCGATCAATAAAACCCTCATCCACGTGGGTGACGAAGCGGGGAAAAGCATAAAAATCGCTGTCTTTGGTCGGATCGAGTTTAGTTCTTTCTTCAGGTCGGAGCATTTTTGTCAAGTTAATTTTACTATTCTTAACATACCCCACGGACAGAAAAAAGGGTTAACCGAACTGGTCAACCCCTAGGCTTGGGAACGCGCTGTAAATCTTAGCTTTGAACGACTAGCTTAACGTTAGCGTTTTGCAGACCGCGCTGTTTCACTTCGGATAGGGTTTTGTTCACAGCGTATTTTTGGTTGATCGAGTTGATCAATTCGGTTTGATTGTGTTTTTTGGCCACACCCCAGAGGTCAGCGATTAAATCGAAACTGCCGTCGGTATTGCGGGACCAACCGAGATCATATTCGCCATCGAGAACAGCAACGATGTCGGAGCGAACCCGTTGACCGTTGTAACCACGAACATCAGCTTCGGTTTTTACGCTAATACCGAGGTCGCGGAGAGAAGCTTTGAGGATTTCGGCATCGGTGATTTTGGTCCGGAGAGTGCTAAAATGAGACATTGGAATTTCCTCTTTGTAGATTAAGAATTAACAACAACAGATTGAGAGTTAAAGAGTGCCGCCAAGCGGCTTTTCGAGGCATTGCTAGTCCCTGAGAACTAGCCTTTCATCCCGTTGGGAGCGGGCGAAAGTCTGTTAGAACTCCAATCGCTGGTCCTCAGCGACGGAGGCCGAAGCAGGTCTGGCGCGTTGTCTGGCCCAATCACGCAGGGCAGTTACCTGTTCGGTCATGGTGCGAGATAGGGGCTGAGTCACCTTAATCGCCGCAATAATGTCTAATTGCGTGAATTCGCGATCTTGGGCGAAGGCCTCATACATGGCGGCAATCAGCGCCTGTTCTATTTCCGCACCGGAAAACCTATCGGATACCTTGGCTAACTGCTCCAAATCGAAGCGAGAAATGTCAATGTCGGGGCGTCGTTTAGTCAGGTGAATATTAAAGATATCTTGTCTTTCTTCGGAATTGGGCAAATCGACAAAGAAGATTTCATCGAAGCGCCCCTTGCGGAGAAATTCCCCCGGTAGCCGTTCAATCCGGTTAGCTGTGGCCATAACGAAGACGGGCGAGGTTTTTTCCTGCATCCAAGTCAGGAAGGAGCCGAAGATGCGGCTAGAGGTTCCCCCATCGGAATCGGCGGAGCCCGCGCCACCGGCAAAAGCTTTATCTAATTCATCGATGAACAGAATGGCAGGAGAGATGGATTCGGCAGTTTTTAGGGCATTACGCAGGTTAGCCTCGGACCGTCCCACCCTGGAACCATCGTAAACCCGTCCCATCTCTAAGCGCAGGAGCGGTAAACCCCAGAGGCGCGAGGTGGTTTTAGCGATTAAGGACTTACCACAGCCCGGCACTCCTAAAATTAGCATCCCTTTCGGTTGGGGGAGTCCGTAACATCTGGCTCTTTCTGTAAAGGCGTTTGAGCGCTTTTTTAACCACTTTTTTAGTTCTTCCAGACCGCCGACGGCATTGATGGTCTCGTCCTCTTCAATGTATTCTAAAATTCCGTTGCAGCGAATCAGTTGTTTTTTCTCGGAAAGGACGATTTCTACCTCGTCTTCCGTCAATTTGTTCGCTTTTACATGGGCTTTCCGGTAAACTTTTTCGGCTTCATCTTTGGTTAAACCTAAGGTCGCCTTCAGGAGTTTTTCCCGGACCTCTGTGGTGGTACGACGATTTTGATTTTTGCCTAGGTGTTGCGAGAGAACTGTATCTAACTCTCCCATGTCCGGCAGGGGAAAATCTAGAACTACTACGTCTTTCTCTAGTTCTATGGGGACTTCTTGCAGGGGAGACATTAAAATAATGATTTTTTCGGTTCCTTTAAAGCTGGCGATCGCATCTCTTAACCAGCGAGTGACCGGAGCGGAAGTGATGAACGGATGCAGGTCTTTGAAGATGTAGATGCCCGCTTCCCGTTGACGCACTACCCATTCGATCGCCGCTTCTGGCGACACGGTATTATGTTGACTGGTTTGGCGCGGTTGACCCAGTTCGATCATGCCGTGGGTGACAGTCCAGACAAACACCCGTCGATGTTGTGTATTTAGTTGGGCTATTTTGCTGATGGCTTCTTCCGCCCTTTCCTCCTCGGAGGTGACGAGGTAAATCAGGGGATACTGAGCCTTGACGAGAATTTCTAGCTCTTCTTTCATAACATCGACCCTATTTGTGATAACGGTTTTGACCTTGGGCGGCTGATGGCTGTAGATACCTTGTTCGACTACTGAGAGTTTAGCAGGGAACTAAGGCTGCTTCTCCTTCTGTGGTTCCTTGAACGCCAACGGGTTCGGGAACTTCGAGCGGGAACTCGTCGCCCACTATTGCGGGCTGGCGTTTGATCGACCTTAGCCGATCTTCTTTCATCACTAACGCGGCATCACACTCGGGACAGACATGAACCTGATAGGTTTTGCCGTAGGCGGCGGCTTCGATTTCTTCTACCTTTTCGGGGTATTTTAGGTAGAAAGCGATCGCTTTTTCCACCAGCCCTGACATCGATTCTTCATCGATCGCGGCCCTTATTTTTAGTTGACGATGGACTCCAGGGGGAAGGTACAGTGTGACTTTTTGCTTGTCTTGCATATCACTAAATTGGTTTACCCGGGTATGTGTCTCTACTATAACCACTGTCTTTCTCTCCTGTCAAGATGGTAAGCTGTTATAACGGCATAATTGTAACATTTCTTTACAATTGGTAGGTGTGGGGTGTAGGGTGTGGGGTGTGGGGAGATTAAATAAAAGCAATCTACTGATCACTGATTACTGATCACTGATTACTGATTACTGTTAAGATTCCCGTAAAACGTAGCCCACACCACGCACGGTATGAATGAGGCGTTTTTGACCACCAGCCTCCATCTTCAGGCGTAAATAGCGAATATACACCTCAATAACGTTTGATTCTCCTTGAAATTCGTCTCCCCAGACATTTTCGAGAATTTGATCCCTCGATAATACTTCTTTGGGGTGAATCATGAGGTAGCGCAGCAGTTCAAATTCCTTCATCGTCAACTCAATATTTTTGTTTTTATAGGAGAGACGACGACTGGCTAAATCTAATACTAAGTCACCGAAACCCAATTGTTCGGGGGTAATTTCCAGAGGTTGCAGGTAAAAACGGATTAATTTGAGAAAAGATTGCGAATTATAGGGTTTGAGAAAATAATCGTCGGCTCCCGCTTCCAAACAGGCGAGACGTTCTTCTAGGGTTTCTTGAGATACTAACAAAATAATATAAACGCGACTTCCCTGGGAACGTAAACGACTACAAAAATTCACACCGGCCTCCGCTGCGAGGAAGCGATCGAGTATAATCATCGCTGGCTGCCAACTTTTCACTTCTGGGAAAGCGATATCAATGCTAGGCACGATCAGGGGACGATAACCTGCTTCTTTCAAGTCCGCACTAGCTAGTTTAGCGATATTCTCCTCAATTCCCACCAAGAGAATTGAAGAATTCGGAACGGATGTACTCATAAATCAGCAGCGGTAAAGAAATAGGAAAGACAGGGAGGGGACTACCTAATTATAGTTAATTGATTCTTGCCTAACCGATTTAATAAAAAAGTTAACGCTGTGGTGCGTTGGACAAAATTACCATTGATAGACCAACCGGTCACTCGATCGGGGGACGACCAAAGGCTAAGATGATCCACAGGCGGATCCGCATAAAAATTTTCTCCACCGCTACCCAATAAACAGGAACTCCAATGGGTAAAATAATCGTGACTAAGGCGATAAATGGGAAAATTACCGATTAATGGCACTCCCCACCCGTCTAGAGCTATTAAAGCGGCAATTTTTGCCCCTTGAGCTTGCCAATAATGAGCTAAAGCGATCGCATTTACCACCCCCGCACTAAACCCAATCAAGGTTAGAGCTTCTCCCGGTGAAAAAGCTTTATTTAAGCAAGAAAAAGGCGAAATAATAATATAGGGACTTAATTTGACCGATTGGCTCCCCAGATGTCCTAAAAAATCCTCGGTCAATCTAGAATCATGAAAACCCGTACAAATTACCAAAGACATAAAGTTAAGTAAAAATCTATGAGGGGTCAGTTATCAGTTATCAGTAATCAGTTATCAGTCATCAGTCATCAGTCATCAGTTTTTTCTCCCTGCTCCCCTACTCCGTCTCCCCACACCCTACATCCCACACCCCACACCCCACACCCCACACCCCACACCCCACACCCCA
>NZ_JAPZQJ010000095.1:0-10938 GCF_027530405.1 Microcystis sp. LE19-41.2A
TAAATCCTTATCTGGCAAGAGACTTAATTGATTAGTTCGCTCTAGATAAAAAACAATTGACAAAAATCGCTAAATGCCTTTCTCTATAAGGGTTCCATCCCTTATAACCCCCGTCCATTGCATAACACAAACCGAAGAGCCATAAACGCACCAAAACCGTTAAAGAAACGATTGAAACGACTAAGAAAGGCACAGAAAAACCTTTCTAGAAAACAGAAGGGAAGTAAACGACGGGAAAAAGCCAGAAAACGAGGGGCTAAAATCCACGCAAAGATTAAGGACACTCACACTGATTTCTTGCATAAACTATCCACTAAAGTTGTTCGTGAAAATCAAACGATAGTTTTAGAGGATTTAAACACATCGGGAATGGTTAAAAATCGGAAGTTATCCCGTGCCATATCAGACTTAGGATGGCGTTCTTTTCGAGATATGCTATCAGCAAAATCTGATAAATATGGGCGTGATTTTCGGTTAATTTCCCGATGGGAGCCAACGTCTCAGCGATGTTCCTGTTGTGGGAATATCGGCGGTAAGAAAGCGTTAAATATCCGTGAGTGGGAATGTCTTTTCTGTGGGACTTTCCATGATCGAGACATCAATGCTGCGGTAAATATCAAGGTCGCCGGTGGGCAATCGGAGACTTTAAACGGACGGGTCGGAAAGCGTAAGACTTCTGTTAAAGAAGCCGCATCCTGTGAAGCGTTAACCCCATTGACGCGACTACCCTAAAAAGGTAGCGTGGTGAGGAATCACCGTCCGTTTACGGCGGTGAGGATGTCAACGGTTAGAAAGAGCGCAGTTTCCCCGCGACCAACCCCATTCTTCCACTCCCACGGAAATTTGCGAACCGGGACGGACATCTCCTTTCGATAAGTCTATCAGAGTCACACTGACTGCGGCGAATAGACTGCCACGATAAATCGGTTGTCCTTTGTTGTTAGTATTTTTAAAACTAAGGCTAGAAACTTGGGGGGGTTGACCGGAGCGCGTCCAGCGAATGCGCTCAAAACGTCCATTGAGAAATTCTGCCGAATAGGACCAACCGTTATTCATGCGGCCTTGACAAAAAAGCTGTTGTGTGGCTACAGTAGCAGGAATATTGACAGATAAACTCAGAAGGCTGAATGTACCGAGAGCGATCGGCAAAAATTTCATAAAAGTTGGCACTATAGGGTCAAATAATCCTATTATAAGTTCTTAGCTCGCAAATTTAACTATCGCGGCTGCGGTAAGTTCTGGTTTTTCGAGGTGGGGAACATGGCCACAGCGAGGAATCCAGACCAGTTGATTATTGGGCAAAGCCTGCTGAAATTTCTTCGCGTCTTCTGTGCCTAAAATTCGATCGTTTTCTCCCCAAATAATCAGAGTTTCTCGGTTTATTTTGCTTAATTTCGGCAAAAATGCCCCATAACCGCCACTTTTGGTAAAGGAGATTAAAGCCTCACTCCAGTGGGGACAATTCAGGTGCAGACTAGCACAGGTGCAAGCATCAACACTAGCCAAAGTTTGATCGAAATAGGCGGTACGACTGATATTTTGGCGCACGCGGGGATTGGCTAAAAAATTAGTTGCCCACTTATCGAGGGGAGAAAACATCAATTTACCCAAAACTGGGGGATTAGCTAGTCCTGCGCTGTCAATGAGGACTAATTTTGCCACTATTTCTGGGTAGGAGAGGGCAAAATCTAGGGCCACTGCACCCCCCATGGAAGCACCGACTAAAATTATCGGTTTGGCGATCGCAGTTCTCCAGAAATGGTAAAGATGGCTTTTAATAGTTTTCGGAGATACTTCTAAATCTGGGTATCGCTCAGTAAAACCGAAGCCGAGCAGATCTATCGCCCAAGTTTCCCTATTTTGGCAGAGGAAAGGTAGTAAACGCCGAAATTCCAGCAGGGAACTATCAAAACCGTGCAGGAGGAGAAAAGGCGGTTGACCTTGCCCTTGTTGACTATAGGTAGTTAGAATCGATCGGGGATAGATGGGGCTATCGATGGCAATTTGCTGGATATTTTCGAGGAGAGCAAGGGAGGTATCTTCGCTCAATCCCTCGCTAACAGTGGGTAAAAAGTTAGGATAATTCACGGATGAGGGGGACAGTTTTTTCTAGAGTTTCCGAACATCGGCGTTGATTTTATCAGCCTGTATCCAAGATTTCCGGTCAAAAAAACCCAGGCTGATAACTGATAGCTGAAAGTTATCTTAATAGCTAATTTCGAGGGTGACAGCAGCGCGCAGGGTTTGTTCCCCTCCGATAACCGGGCTACTGGCAGCATCGGCACTCCGACTCCGAAAAACCGCTTCTGAGCGAGCTATTGGCACGGGATTACCTGTATTACCCACTTGGATAGAAACCGTTTCTTTCGCCACTAAACCGAGGGCTTGTAACACGATTGTGGCCTGTTCTCTAGCTTGTTCCGTGGCTTTGATGAGAGCGGTTCTTTGGGCAGCTGCGATCGCTGATTCCCCAGCAGTAAAACTGACCCCATCGATGCGTGTTGCCCCGACTTTCACCGCTTCATCGATTAAAATCCCCGCTTGGGCTATATCGATCTGAAAACTAATCAAATTAGCCCCGATATAACCGATTAAACGTCTTTGGTTGTTGCTGAAGTCGTAATTGGGCTGTAAACTGATGCCGGTGGTTTCCAATTTTTCCACTTGACGGGAACGGAGAAATTTAACCACCGCATCGCTACGATTGGCGGTTTCCCGCTGCACTTTCCCCGCTTCTTTGCCTTGAACTTCTACCCCTAAGCGCACTACTGCTTGAGAAGTGGCGATATTTTCTATTCCTTCCCCCGTCACGGTAATTGTCCTCAATTCTCTTTCGTTTGCGTAACTAGGCATAACTAATCCGGTGTTGATGAGGATAAGGGACAGCAAAAAAGCCAAGCAAAATTTTCTGTAATTCATGAAAAATCCGTAGCGATCGATACTATATTTCGATTCTAGCCTTTATTTTGGGCAATTGAGTGGAAGATTATCCCTTTTCTGTCACTTTCGCAATATTGGTGACTAAGCTCTGGGAACTTGAAAAGGGGCCTTTAAGCAATGAGTGTGAAGAACCACAGAGACACAAAGAACACAAAGACCGATCGCTACTATATAAGTAGGTAGGCGTTAAAAGTTATCAGACACCCCCCTTATCAAGGGGGGCAGGGGGGATCGAACCTAAAATCCATTTTTAATTTAATTATAGCGTTTTTCAGTCTGCTGAGGTACAAAAGTTATGGGTTTTAGGCACTCATGCAAGAGGCAAAAGGCAAAAGGGAAGAAAAATAGGTGTACCTCACTAGCTTAGGAAACGCTATATAACCAGCTACTTAAGTTAAACTTGTTACACAGAACCTAGAAGAGCCGATAAATTCTCAAAACTTGCTATGATCTAACAAGATTGTTAATGCACTTTCTCGGATTAATTATCCCCTGCAATGACTCGCCAAATTCACGACCAATTTGCCAAGGAATATTTAGAAGAACTCTTAGCGTCTCTAGGGACGATTAAAAAGAGCAAGAAAGTCAAGAGTGAAGTTCAAGAAATCGATGTCTGGTTTGAACCAGACAGTTCAGCATCAAGGACTGAATTACCCTTGGGGTTACTCGGTAAAATGGCGGCGACTTGCTGCTTATTTGAACCCTTCCGTAACCCACCCTCGGAGGTAGAGATTCGCAGTTGCATCTCAAAGTTATATGCGGTTCATGGCGAAGTCTTAAGGAAGGCGAAACGGACAAACAAAACTCTAACAGAAGCTGAACTACCAGTTCTCTGGATTTTAACGCCTACTTTTTCGGCGAGAATGATTGAAGAAGTCGTGGGAATCTCCCCTTCATTCCTACCGGAAGAGGGGATGAAAGAGGAGTGGGGAAAAGGCGTTTATTTTTCCCCTAGCCTGTTCAAAACAGGAATCGTCGCCATCCATCAATTACCAGTCAATGAGGAGACTTTATGGTTGAGGGTGCTAGGGAAAGGAGGGACACAGAAACGAGCAGTAGAAGAATTAGTGCAATTGCCTGAAGGTAATCCTTTCCAAGAGAATTTACTGGAAATTCTGGCCAACTGGCGCAAGAGTTTGGAATTAAGAGATAATTTAAGTGCCGAAGAACAGGAGGAGATTATGAACCTATCACCAGCTTATCTAAAACAACGAGAAGAGTGGAAACAAGAAGGGATACAAGAAGGGATACAAGAAGGGATACAACGAGGTAGTTTAGAAGAACGGTATTCCCTGATAACCAGTCTTCTGGAAGGACGCTTTGGCAGCCTAGATGCAGAATTATCTGGTCTGGTGGAACAGATTGCCCAACTTCCTATCTCGGAACGCACCAGGTTACTTCTTTCTCTGGCTAATTTATCTCGCTCAGAACTGTTAGAAAGATTCAGGGAAAATTAAACTTTCAATACCCCTAAGCTAGGAAAAACTATCCCCAAGCATTAATAGAAAACGGGTTTCTCGGAGAAACCCGTTTTCTGTGCGTTACTCAACGGATTTAGTATGACAACTGATAAAAACCCCTCCAATTAATGAAGGGGAATTGTCGGATTTTATTGATGGTATTAGGAGACTTTTGCGGTTTCTTTTTCTGAAAAGACGGACGACAAAACAGCACACACTCCCCAAACAAACTGTATTTTAAGCTACATTTTTATAAATATTTACATTCCTCTCCGTCAGGCTTCTTTAGCAACGTTAAGAGCGATCGCCTTCTATCTTTTAGTAGTCAATAATGCCGTTGACAAGAGCTAAGTTAAGATTGAAGGGCATTCAGTTGTTAATTCGTGTAATTCTTGAGTAGGGCGAAAATATGACGACACTACTTGTACAAGCGACCTCGGCTCCTTTGATGATTGATCTTCCTTGGATTATGCCGATGACGGAGGAGCAATTTTATGAATTTTGTTTAGCCAATCGAGATTTACGCATTGAACGCAGTGCTAGTGGAGAAGTGATCGTTATGCCCCCTGCTTTTTCAGATACGGGTAATCGCAATCTTAATATAGCTGTGCAACTGGGGAGTTGGTCAGAACTAGATGGGACGGGGCTTGGGTTTGATTCTAGTGCGGGTTTTACGCTGCCCAATGGTGCGACTCGTTCACCCGATGCTGCTTGGATTAAATTAGAACGCTGGAATGCTTTAACAGAAAAACAAAAAGCCTCTTTTGCCCCCATCTGTCCCGATTTTGTCATTGAATTACGTTCTGCTAGTGATACAGTATCCAGTTTGCAGAAAAAGATGGAGGAATATATTGCCAATGGTACTTTATTGGGTTGGTTAATAGATCGCCAAAATCGCCAAGTCTATATTTATCGTCCCCATCGAGAACCGGAGATTTTAAATGCTCCTGAAACCATTAGTGGTGATCCAGAATTGCCGGGGTTTGTATTAGTAATGGCTAAGATTTGGTAAATGCGATCGCTGATGAAAGGTTCCGTCAATATAGAACAACTAAGCACGATTAACGCTGTTCTATATTGTTGCTCACGGGAATCCTCAACACTGATAGAACAGCGATAACTAGGGTTTGCTGAATAAATCTAAAAACCTTGTTGGGTAAGACTTTTAGACTTTTTGTCAATCAAAAAGTCCTGGAATGGGAGTGATCAGGGGGAAAATTCCTGGACTTTTTCCCTGAAAATTAGGTAGTTGACCACCTGAAAATCGATAAAACCCCACACCCCACACCCCACACCCTGCCCCCAGGAAAAGCTTTTTCAGCAAACCCTAAGTATCTACACATTTGACCGTCGGGCGGGCGGCTCTAGGCTTAACCCTACTCTCTGTCTCGGTTTCAGGCTTTTCCTCTAGGTTGTTTTGACGGAGATGCCAGCAAAGGAATCTTTAAGAAATTACCCAAAATCCCTGAGTATAGATATTGACGGCGCTAGACTCCCAACGTATAGATAAATACTGTTTCTGGAAGCCCATGACTGTGAGCTACGAAAAAATCACCCCACCGACAACAGGCTCGACAATTACTTTTTCTGACGGAAAACCTCTAGTTCCCGACGATCCGATCATTCCCTTCATTCGTGGTGACGGTACGGGGGTCGATATCTGGCCTGCAACCGAAAAAGTTATCGATGCAGCGATCGCCACAGCCTACGGTGGTCAAAGGAAAATCCATTGGTTTAAAGTCTATGCTGGCGATGAAGCTTGCGAAATCTACGGGACCTATCAATATCTACCCCAAGATACCTTGACAGCGATTAAAGAATATGGTGTCGCCATCAAGGGTCCCTTGACCACTCCGATCGGTGGCGGCATTCGTTCCCTGAATGTGGCTTTGCGGCAGATTTTTGACCTTTATGCCTGTGTTCGTCCCTGTCGTTACTATGCGGGAACCCCTTCCCCCCATAAAACCCCGGAAAAACTCGATGTCATCGTCTATCGGGAAAATACCGAGGATATCTATCTCGGCATCGAATGGAAACAAGGCACGGAAATCGCCGATAAACTGATTAATTATCTCAACACCGAACTAATTCCCGCCACTCCCGAACACGGTAACAAACAAATTCCTCTCGATGCGGGTATCGGGATCAAACCTATTAGTAAGACGGGTTCCCAAAGATTAGTCCGCCGGGCGATCGAACGAGCGCTGACTTTACCGAAACCGAAAAATCAAGTTACGCTTGTCCACAAGGGTAACATTATGAAATATACCGAAGGGGCGTTTCGGGATTGGGGTTACGAATTAGCTAAAAGTGAATTCCGGGATGTGTGCGTTACCGAGATGGAATCATGGATCCTGAGCAATAAGGAGAAAAACCCTGATCTGAGCATCGAAGATAACGCCCGCATGGTGGAACCGGGTTATGATGCCCTCACGGACGAGAAAAAAGCTAAAATCTGCCAAGAAGTTACCAGTGTTCTCGATGCTATCTGGGAAACCCACGGCAATGGGCAATGGAAAGATAAAATTATGGTTAACGATCGCATTGCCGATAGTATCTTCCAACAGATCCAAACCCGTCCCGATGAATACTCGATCCTCGCTACCATGAACCTGAATGGTGATTATCTCTCCGATGCGGCAGCGGCGATCGTGGGTGGTTTAGGGATGGGACCCGGGGCGAATATTGGCGATACTTGCGCTATTTTTGAGGCAACCCACGGCACAGCCCCTAAACACGCCGGTTTAGACCGAATTAACCCCGGTTCGGTGATTCTTTCTGGGGTAATGATGTTGGAATACATGGGATGGCAAGAAGCGGCCGATTTGATTAAAAAAGGCATCGCAGCAGCGATCGCTAATCGACAAGTTACCTACGATTTAGCGCGTCTGATGGAACCTCCCGTTAATCCTCCCCTGAAATGTTCCGAATTTGCCGATGCAATCATCTCCCATTTTGGGGATTAATTTTCCGGTTAGGGTAGCCTGAAAACTGCCCTATTTTTCGGAAAATCCCCAAAATAACCACTGCCTCCGTTAATGCAGGCGTTTTAATCGTTCTTGGAGAATTTGGGCTTGTTTTTCGGACTCTGCTAAAGCTTGCTTCGTTTTTTGGATTAAAGCTTCTGGAGCTTTTTCGACAAAGCTAGGTTTATTCAAGCGATCGCTCAAACTCTTGATTTCTCCTTCTACTTTACCTAAATTCTTCTCTAATTTCCCAGCCAATATCGATATATCAACCAATCCAGACAGGGGGATGAGGATTTCTACCGTAGCGACAACACCGGCGATCGCTTGATTGACTTCCTCGGTTAATTTGGCCGTCAAAATTAAGTTTTCAATCTTGGCCAAGTCTTTTAAGTACACTTGTCCGCGTTGCAGAATAGCTAATTCTTGGCTGTTTTCTGTCTGTAAAATTGCCGTGATCGTTGCCCCCGGTTTAATCCCCGCTTCGGCCCGCAAATTACGCAACACCCGAATACTTTCAATTAATAACTCAAAAGTATTTTCTAAGTCTAGATCGATCAGAGAACTATCAGCTATTGGATAGGTTTCTAAAGCCAAAACCTGCTGATTTTCTTGGGTTAAATGATGCCAAATTTCTTCGGTAATATGGGGCATAAAGGGATGTAATAGTTTTAATGTTCCTGCCAAGATAAAAGCCAAAGTTTGCCGGGCCGTGGCACAGGAAACCGATTCTTTATCCTTCCATAAACGAGTTTTCACTAACTCGATATACCAATCACAGAAATCGCGCCAGATAAATTCGTATAGACCTTTTGCCGCTTCTCCCATGCCATAATTTTCTAGATAATCTCTAGTTTTTTGCACTGTTTGATGATAACGAGATAAAATCCAGCGATCGGCTAATTCTAAATTTTCTAAAGCTGGTTCTCCCAATTCTTCTGGAGTTTTTCCCTCCAGATTCATCATCACAAAACGGGAAGCATTCCAAATTTTATTGGCAAAATTTCGGGCAGCTTCTACGGATTCCGATTCATCGGTTTTACGGTTGTATTGCAGACTGATATCCTGTCCTGCTCCTGCCACTTCTCGAATTAAGGTATATCGTAAAGCATCGGTTCCATATTTATCAATTAAAATTAGGGGATCGATGCCGTTATTGGCAGATTTAGACATCTTTTTGCCGTTTTCATCCCTAACTAAACCGTGAATATAGACATCTTTAAAGGGCATTTGTCCCGTAAAATAGCCCGCCATCATCGTCATTCTGGCCACCCAGAAAAAGATAATATCAAAACCGGTGACGAGGGTTGTGGTGGGATAATAGGTGTCTAGATCAAGGGTTTTTTCTGGCCATCCCATAGTCGAAAATGGCCACAATCCCGAGGAAAACCAAGTATCTAAAACATCGGGGTCTTGTTGAATAATTATATCCTCTCCATACTCCTGTTTGGCCTTGGCTAAAGCGGAGGTTTCATCCTGGGCAACGACGAAGGGAGTATGGTTAGTAATTTCGTTATTAGTTTCACTGATAATGTACCAAGCGGGAATTTGATGACCCCACCACAGTTGTCGAGAAATACACCAATCTTTTAGTTTAACTAACCAATCGCGATAAACTTTTGTCCATCTTTCTGGCACAAAACGGGGCGAGTTTTCCTGATCTAAACAGGCTAAAGCTTTTGTGGCTAAAGGTTCAATTTTAACGAACCATTGGGTAGATAAAAGGGGTTCCACGGGAACTTTACCTCGATCGCTATAGGGGACGCTATGGCGATAGGCTTCAATCTTAACTAAAAAACCGTCTTCATCGAGTTTTTTAACGACATTTTTGCGGGCAACAAAACGATCTTGACCTGCGAATATTCCGGCATTTTCGTTTAAACTGCCGTCTAAATTCATGATATTAATAAAGGCTAAATTATGGCGTTTACCCATCTCAAAATCCTTGGGATCGTGGGCCGGCGTAACTTTGACGCAACCGGTTCCGAATTCCAGATCCACCAATTCATCGGCAATAATGGGGATTTCTCGCCCCATTATCGGTAAAGTGACGGTTTTGCCGATTAAATGGCGATAACGGCGGTCTTGCGGGTTGACAGCGACACCAGTATCACCAAGCATGGTTTCGGGCCTTGTGGTGGCTACTTGAAGATAACCGCTACCATCGCTAAGAGGATAGCGAAAATACCAGAGATTTCCCTCAATTTCCTTGTTTTCCACCTCTAAATCGGAAACGGCCGACCGGGATTCGGGACACCAGTTAACTAAGTATTGACCGCGATAGATTAATCCGTCCTCATAGAGTTTGATAAAAGCAGTACGGACAGCATGGGAAAGTCCCTCATCCATGGTGAAACGTTCCCGCGTCCAATCGACGGATACCCCCAAGCGTCGCAGTTGATTAACAATGGTACTACCGGACTCCTCTTTCCATTGCCAAGCGCGTTCGAGGAATTTTTCCCTTCCTAGTTGATAACGGTCGGTTTTTTCGGCTTTTAATTGGCGATCGAGTATAGCTTGTACTGCAATACTAGCGTGATCTGTCCCGGGCAGCCAGAGGGTATTTTTGCCGGTCATGCGCTTGTAGCGAACAAGTGTATCAATCAAGGAACTCTCGAAAGCGTGACCCATGTGGAGACTACCGGTAACATTGGGAGGGGGGATGACTATACAGTAGGTTTCGCCGCCTTTTTCGGGGTTTGCTGTAAATATTTCTTGATTTTCCCAATATTGCTGCCATTTCGTTTCTGTGATCTTGGGATCGTATTGCTTCGATAGTTCCGAGGTCATGATGGGGGGATTCTACAATTCTTAGTTCTTTGTCAATTGTCCCACATTTGGGAGAGATCAAATTCTGGTTTAGTTGCTGGCTAAAAATTTTCAAGAGTCTTATTAAGATAGCTGTTATCTTTTGCTGGGGTAAATATAGCTAATTTCTGGTAACTTTTTTGTATCTCACCAGTATAATAATTGCTATAATCAATTGAGAGAGCTAATCAATAAGTGGGTAGGTATTAAAAACTTTCAGATGCCCCCCTATTAAGGGTAGGGTTGATTCATGAATCAACCCTACTTAATAAGGGGGAGATCGGCACCCCCCTTATTAAGGGGGACAGAGGGGATCGAACCTAAAATCCATTTTTAATTTAATTATAACCAGCTACTTAAATTATGACCATAGCCACAGATAAAAGTACCTATAGCTTTGCCGAATATTTACAACTAGAGGAAACGGCAGCCTATAAACATGAGTATCAAGACGGGGAAATCGTACCGATGACAGGAGGCACTACCGATCATAATAAAATTGCTCTCAATTTTGCCGCTTATTTAAAATTTGCCCTCAAAGGACAGAAATATAATATTTTTAGGCTCTTCGGGAATTGTTATGCAAATAATTAACTTAAAATAAAATTCGATGAGAGCGCCTACGCTCAAAAGTAGCTGAAATTCATACAGGGAGGGACTTGAGGCACAAAAGGGTTAATACCAAAAGATAGACAATTGAGTTAAGATTTGATATAATAGCCAAAAACCCGAGTATTTTACTTATGATGCTTGACAAATTTTTG
>NZ_JAPZQJ010000204.1:0-1826 GCF_027530405.1 Microcystis sp. LE19-41.2A
AAATCCTTATCTGGCAAGAGACTTAATTGATTAGTTCGCTCTAGATAAAAAACAATTGACAAAAATCGCTAAATGCCTTTCTATATAAGGGTTCCATCCCTTATAATCCCCGTCCATTGCATAACACAAACCGAAGAGCCACTAAGTTTTACTAAATCCGTTGAGTATAAGCTACATATCAGGACGGGCAAAAGGCAAGAGGCAAGAGGCAAAAGGGGGAATAAATAATCAGTCTTTAATAACCGGATTTAGTATTAAAGGTCGATACTTTTGAGAAAAAAATTTTCCCAACTGCATCATTTCCTCGCTTAAGTGGGAAAGCTATGACTACGGAAAACGATTTAAAAGTTTCTAATTCCTATCACAGTCGCCGTAGAGAAGCCATCATGTCTGCAATTAATCCCTCGACGCTCGAAACTAAATTTATCTCTCCCTCTTTTTCTGTCCTAAAATTGAAGGAAAACTCGATCGACCTAGATGAAGATTTTCTCGGCAGTGATTTAGAAGATGATTTAGTATCTAGTCCCGAAAAAATCCACAGCAAAGGGACAACTACTGACTTGGTACCTTTGTACCTACAAGACATTGGCAGAGTGCCTCTACTCAAACGGGACGAGGAAGTTGAACAAGCGCAACAGGTACAGCGTCATCTGTCTTTACTGAAATTATGCGCCGCCGCCGTTAAACAAGGTGATGCACAAGTACAGCAATTTGTCAAGTTAATTGCGGTTCGTGATCAGCTAACCGCTCGGTTAGCCCATCGTCCTTCCCTAGAACGTTGGGCAAAAACTGCCCAAATCAGCGTGTCTGAGTTAAAAAATGCTTTAAAAGCAGGAAAACAGCGTTGGGCGCACCTAGCGGGCTTAGAAGTGGGGGAATTAGAAGAAATTATTGCCCTTGGTACCCGTGCCAAAGAACAAATGATCAAGGCCAATTTACGTCTGGTGGTGTCGGTGGCCAAAAAATATCAGAATCGCGGTTTAGAATTATTGGATTTGATTCAAGAGGGAACCCTGGGTTTAGAACGGGCCGTCGAGAAATTTGATCCCACCAAAGGCTATCGTTTTAGTACCTATGCCTACTGGTGGATCCGTCAAGGAATGACGAGAGCGGTCGCAACTCAAAGCCGGATGATTCGCTTACCAGTTCATATTACCGAAAAACTCAACAAAATTAAGAAGGCACAACGGAAAATCTCCCAAATCCGCGGTCGCACTGCGACCGTAGAGGAAATTGCCCAAGAGTTAGCTGTGACTCCTGAAGCTGTGCGGGAAGTGTTGATGACAGTGCCGCGTTCGGTTTCCTTGGAAATTAAGGTAGGTAAGGAAAAAGATACGGAATTAATAGACCTTTTGGAAACCGAAGCAGTGTCTTCAGAAAATCATTTTGTCTATGAATCTTTGCAAAGAGATATCAGAGAATTATTGGCAGATTTAACCACTCGCGAACGAGAAGTGATTGAATTGCGCTATGGTTTTCTCGATGGTAAATCCCATTCTTTGGCTGATATCGGTCGCACTTTGGAATTATCCCGGGAAAGGGTGCGACAAATTGAGTCGAAAGCTTTGCAAAAATTGCGTCAATCCCAGCTACATCATCAAATTTGCGATTATTTTGAAGCGTTGAGTTAAGTAGCTGGTTATAATTAAATTGAAGATAGATTTTGGGTTCGATCCCCCCTTAATCCCCCCTTGATAAGCTATCCATTAGTCACATCTTTCTTAACATAAAATTTGACAAAAAGAGAAAAGTGTGCCAGATGGCTCAAGGGGGTTCTATGGGGGAACTAATTTGATGAGATAGTTTCCAAGTCTCGCTGATATCAT
>NZ_JAPZQJ010000158.1:0-12720 GCF_027530405.1 Microcystis sp. LE19-41.2A
TCGACACACCCCACACCCCACACCCCACACCCCACACCCCACCTCAATGCACTTACTGCATGATATAAATCCTTAAACACGATGGTTAACGGATTTCTGTTACAAACAATACAAAATTATCCAAGTTAAAAAGAATTAAATAACAAATAGAGACTAGGTAAATTACTAAATTTTTGCTAATGACGACGGTATTTTAAAGAATACTTATTGTTAAATCCCGATTTCTTCATTTCTAACCCGCACCAACTAGAACAATTGCACCCACAGACCAGAAGGAGGTAGATTCGTGGTACAAGCACCTGAAAAAGATGGAACAACTCTCAATAAATTCGAGAAATTTAAAGCCGAAAAAGACGGATTAGCCATTAAAGATGAACTAGATCATTTTGCCCAAATCGGTTGGGAAGCGATGGATAAAACCGATTTAGAATATCGCTTAAAATGGGTGGGGGTTTTTTATCGTCCCGTCACCCCGGGTAAATTCATGATGCGTTTGCGGGTTCCTAACGGCATTATTAGCGGTGAGCAAATGCGCGTTTTAGGGGAAATCGTGCAGCGTTACGGCGATGATGGTAATGCCGATATTACCACTCGTCAAAACCTACAATTACGCGGTATTCGTATCGAAGATATTCCTGATATTTTCCAACGACTAAAATCCGTGGGTATGACTTCGGTACAATCGGGCATGGATAATGTCAGAAATATTACCGGTTCACCCATGGCGGGACTAGACGCGGATGAATTAATTGATACCAGGGAATTAGTCCAAAAAGTCCAAGATATGATTACCAACTGCGGTCAAGGTAATTATCAATTTAGCAATCTGCCCCGCAAATTTAATATTGCCATCGAGGGGGGACGCGATAACTCGGTTCATGCGGAAATTAACGATATTGCCTTTGTTCCTGCCTATAAAGAGGGAGAATTAGGCTTTAATGTCGTGGTGGGTGGCTTTTTCTCGGCTAAACGCTGTGAAGCGGCAATTCCTATGAATGTTTGGGTGAGACCGAATCAGGAAGTGGTGGATTTATGCCGAGGAATTTTGGAAGTTTACCGCGACAATGGATTGCGCGCCAATCGTCAAAAATCCCGTTTAATGTGGTTAATTGATGAGTGGGGAATCGAGGAATTCCGCACGCGGGTGGCTAATCACTTAGGTTATGCCTTGGCAACGGCTGCCGAAAAAGACGCAATCGACTGGGAAAAACGGGATCATTTAGGAGTTTTCCCCCAAAAACAGGAGGGATTGAGCTATGTCGGTCTTTGTATTCCCGTTGGTCGTCTATTTGCCGATGATATGTTCGATTTAGCCCGGATTGCCGAAGTGTATGGTAGCGGAGAATTGCGTTTAACCGTGGAACAAAACGTGATTATTCCCAATATAGCGGCTGAAAATATGGCGACTCTTTTAACCGAGCCTTTACTGGCTAAGTTTACCCCCAATCCCACTCCTTTACAACGAGCGCTCGTTTCCTGCACGGGGGCGCAATTCTGCAATTTTGCCCTGATTGAAACCAAAAATAAGGCTGTGGACTTGATTCGTCAGTTAGATGCCGAATTAAATATCCCCCGGGGTGTGCGGATTCATTGGACTGGTTGCCCTAACTCCTGCGGACAACCCCAAGTGGCCGATATCGGTTTGATGGGGACAAAAGCGCGCAAAGACGGCAAAACCGTGGAGGGAGTTGACCTCTACATGGGGGGTAAAGTGGGTAAAGATGCTCACCTAGGCAGCTGTGTACAAAAAGGGATTCCCTGTGAGGACCTAAAATCGGTGTTAACCTCTATCCTCATCGAGCAATTTGGGGCGACACCGAAAGGTTAATTGACAAGTTTATTGATACGCTGAATGGGTAGGGTTGATTCATAGTAGGGTTGATTCATGAATCAACCCTACCCAAACCCCCCGTTGGGGGCGTGGCGCCGCCCCCAAACCCCGGAGCGCATTAGTTTTTCGGTGGGATGCTTACACGCAGCTGCTGACGCATCTGTAATAATTTAAGAGTCACTCCCCTTGCAGGAGTGCCTGTCCTGATATGTAGCCTATACTCAACGGATTTAGTATCAGATGGGAATCGTTACTTAGCTTCAAATTGGGCTTGTTTACGAAGTAATTCCCCGATGGTTAAATTGGGTTGGGGTCTGCCATCAAAAACCGTTCCTACCTCAAATTTTTGCAACTGTACCCTTGCCAAATGATAGGCCTCATCCGGTAGGGGAATATAACCAATACTATCTAATAAATTGGGAACTCGATCGAGATAATGTTCGACAAATTTCTCTAAAGCGGGATTCTCTTGGGCTTTTTGGGCATTAACATAAATAAACAAAGGACGAGATAAAGGCTGATATTTACTATCCTCGACATTGCTGCGAGTTGGTTCAATACCGTTAACTTTCAAAGCTTTTAATTTATCCCGATTTTGTTCATAGTAAGCATGGCCAAAATAGCCTAAAGCGTTGGCATCTTGACTGACGGCATTAACTAAAGCTTGGTCATCTTCACTAAAATTAAAGTCCCCACGGCTGGCATCTTTGCCGTTAATTACCTCACTAAAAAAATCGTAGGTTCCGGAGTCTTTACCTGGTCCGTGAAGGGTAATCGGTTGGTCGGGCCAAGCGGGATTAATTTGATTCCAACGTTTGATTTTATTCTCGGCCGCTGGTTCCCAAATAGTTCTCAATTCTGTGGTGGAAATATCATCAACCCAGTTATTTTGGGGATTGACTACCACGGTTAAAGCATCAAAAGCGATCGGTAGTTCGATAAATCTTACCTTATTAGCATCACATTCTTTTAATTCTTCCACAGAAATTGGTCGAGAAGCATTATTAATATCGGTTTCTCCCGCACAAAATTTTCTAAAACCACCGCCGGTTCCTGAAATATTAGCGTCAATTTTAACATCAGCCAAAACTTTGTTAGGGGTATTAGCTTTAAAATCTTCGAGAACTTTATCGGTAATTGGTGCTACGGTACTCGAACCATCGATTTTAATTGGTTTTAGGTCTTGAGGATTAATATTGGCACAGGCGGGTAAAATTAGGGCAGTTCCTAGTATGGTTGCGACTACTTTGGTCGGACGAGATAGCTGAGTAAAAATTTCTAGCATAGGTGTCAACAAGGAGAAAGTAAAAACGGGTATTGGGGAGACTTTTCAGTTATCAGTGGGGAAGTGGGGAAGTGGGGAGAAAAAAGCTGAGGGATGATGACTAAAAACCTTAATCTTTTCTTTGTTGTTTTTACGTCACTACAATGGTAAGGAAAGAGAAAAACCTAATCTAAACTGGAAAAGTTAGCGGCCTTACCTGCGACTTAAAACTAATGTTTAGTCAAAATAAATAGTAAAAGAAGAACGTAGGTTGGGTTGAAGCATGAAACCCAACGCCCGCATGGGTTACGCTACCGCTAACCCATCCCACAAATAATTGTGCCTCCCTACTTAAAACTAATGTTTAGTCAAAACAAATAGTAAAAGAAGAACGTAGGTTGGGTTGAAGCATGAAACCCAACGCCTGCATGGGTTACGCTACCGCTAGCCCATCCTACAAATAATTGTGCCTCCCTACTTAAAACACCTGAAGAAATTGCCAAAACTTACTCATCTTTGAGCTTAGAACAAGTTTATGCAACAATTTTGTACTATTTGCATGAGCAAGAAAAAATAACCAATTATTTAACCGAATGGATTGAACATGGAGAAAGAATGAGAGAAATACAAAAACAAAATCCTCCTCCTGTGGCGGAAAAATTGAGAAAGTTAAGGCAACAAAGAAAAGCAGTCAAACAAGTAAATGAGTCTGAAATATCTCTTAGATGAAAATGTTGATCCTCTCTATGGGACTCAACTAAGAAGACTCAAGCCTGATTTAGTTATTAGAGTCATTAGAGAACCTGTTATACTAAATCTGTTGAGTATAGGCTACTTATGAAGACAGGCACTCATGCAAGAGGCAAGAGGCAAAAGGGGTAATAAATAATCAGTCTTTAATAACCAGATTTAGTATCACGGGTCGCTTGCATGATGTCGTTGGTTGTTAGACGGCTAGTTGCTTTGCCACGGATAGCGGCAATCAGTTGCTTTCCCCGGCTTAGGGTTCTAGGCTTGCGAATTTGCAAGATATCCCCAATCACTTCCAGCTGGATTTCTGTACCGGGTAACAACCCAAGCTTTTCTTGAATATCAGGGGGAATAGTGATTTGTCCGTTAGGGCTAATTTTCATGGTGTTTTTCTGCATATACTAACAAATAATCGGAAGAGTCAGTGCCACTGGCTGCTTGACCCCCCCCAAACGTTTACCTGGGAATAACTCTGATTTATTATCCTGTATCCTATTTGGTACTATGATAAGAGCAGAGAATCAGTCAAGCATTTTATGAAAAAAGTACTTGTTATTTTAATTCTGGGTTTTCTGAGCGAACAAATATCAATAAAATCACCAATTTCTGGCAATCAAACCCTCAATAATTTAGCCGTAGCTAACAACAATAATCGTCCCACTCCCCAGAAAAAACCTAGTCCTTCTCCACAGTTTCGGTGCGATGGTAGAACTCACTGTTCCCAGATGACCTCCTGTGCAGAAGCGACTTTTTTCTTGAAAAATTGCCCCAATGTCAAAATGGATGGAGACGGTGATGGAGTTCCCTGTGAAAGTCAATGGTGTGGAAAAAAATCCTCAGAAAAATGTTGGGAAAGTTTTCCAGATAACTAATTTTGTTTCCTCACCCCAATTCTCTCACTTAAAGAATCGGGGTGAAAACAATTAAGAAGCAGTAATCACGGGAGAATTAAGATATTGATAATTCCAGTCCGATTGTTGCCAAACGCGACCATCAAGGGCAATTTGTTCGATTAAACTAGCTAATCGTAAAGCTTTTAAAGCTTGTTCCCCACCGACAGAAGGTTGGTCCCCACCGCGCACACAATGAACAAAATGTTCTAATTCCGCGTGTAGAGGTTCAATATTGCTGGTATAAACTTTTTCAATTAAACCATCTTGACGGTAGAGAACTTGACCGTAATCGGTGCTATAGTTAGCGATGGTTTGCCGGTGAATGAGGATTTCATTATTGAGAAAATCCGCTTCCGTGAGAGAATTTTTACAGTGGGCTGCTAAACGGCGAATCTTGCGATGAGTCACCTTACTAGCGGTTAAATTAGCCACTACTCCATTACTAAAACCAAGGGTTGCAGTGACATAATCGAGATAACCGGAATCAGTGGCAGCGCGACTACCACTAGCGGTTAATTTCACCACGGGAGCGGAGACTAATTCTAAAATTAAATCTATATCGTGGATCATTAAATCTAACACCACCGACACATCATTAGCGCGTTGGGAATAGGGACTCATGCGATGGGATTCAATCGCTAAAATCTCCTCGGTTTTCAAGACCTTCGATAACTCTTGGAAAGCGGGATTAAAACGCTCGATATGACCCACTTGCAGAATACAATCATGATCGGCTGCCGCATTGACTAAAGATTCCGCTTCACTAATACTAGCGGCGATCGGTTTCTCGATCAAGGTATGTACTCCCCCTTGCAGACAGTCCATCCCGACTCGATGGTGTAACCGCGTGGGGACAGCGATACAAACCGCATCTACCCTAGGTAAGAGATCTAAATAATTTTCAAAAAAACGGACTCGGTATTTACTGGCAGTTTCCAGTCCCTTTTCGACGTTGACATCGGCCACCCCGACGAATTCCACGTCTTTTAATAAACTCAGGATGCGACTATGGTGTTGTCCCATGTTACCGACCCCGATAACCCCGACTTTAATCGGTTTGAGTTGATTTCTGTTACCCGGAAAGTTTGCTGGTTGATTGGACATGAATTTTAGACTCCTGTGTTCACACTCCTCACACCACTTGATTAGATTAATCAAGCTGATTTCGTCCATTAACTACCAAGATGGTATCATGGTTATCCAGCATTCTGACACGATGTCGGTGTCAATGGGAGTTCTGAGAAGATTTTCTGATTCCATCTGCGGGTTTTTACTCCTAAATGCTTATCAAAAAATCATCCCTGAGTAGCGAGGACTACATATGGACAATTCAACGGATTTTAACTCCTTACGGGGATTAAGTGTTTTTTTGCTAGGAATGATGGGGGCCGGCAAATCCACCCTGGGAGAGTTGCTTTCCCGACGGTTACAATATCGTTTTTTTGATACAGATATATTAATAGAAAGGGTCGCGGGAAAGAAAATCAGGGAAATTTTTGCCGACGAGGGAGAAGCGACTTTTCGGGAGTTAGAAACCCAAGTTTTAGCCGAATTATCCTCTCTGACTAAAACTGTGATTGCCACCGGGGGAGGGATGGTTTTAAAACCGATGAATTGGAGTTATCTTCGTCACGGTTTAATGATTTGGTTAGATGTTCCTCTCGAAGTCTTGGTTAAACGTTTAAAAAAAGATACCTCTCGTCCCTTGCTTCAGTCCACTGATTTAGAAAGTAAACTGGAATTATTATTAGAACAAAGACGAGGACTTTATGCAGAAGCGGATCTTCGGATTGTTGTTTCTGACCTAGATACACCTGCTCATATCGTTGAGAAAATTTTAACAGCAATACCGACGGTGATTAAAGATTTTCATCCAGAAAGGGATCATAACTAATGATAGCAGCTTCAATTTTTGATTTACCTGAACTAATTCCTGACCGAGAAATTCTGGAAATTTTGGCCCAAAGTCAGGCTATTCGTCTGGAAAGAATTATTTCCACTGGTCAAACCACTCCCCGGGGTCAATGGTACGATCAATCTGAGTTTGAATGGGTGATTTTATTACAGGGATTTGCTGAGATTAGTTATGAGGATGGCAGCCAAGTTAATCTGCAAGCGGGGGATTATCTGCTGATTCCTCCTCACCAAAAACATCGCGTCGAATTTACTAGCAATAATCCCCCTTGTATTTGGTTAGCTATCCATTATCGCTAGTAAAATATAGTTTCTAACTAGGGTCTGCTGAATAAATCTAAAAACCTTGTTGGATAAGACTTTTGGACTTTTTTCCCCTCAAAAAGTGCCAGCCATTGGAGTGATCGGGGGTAAAATTCAGGTACTTTTTCCCTGAAAATTAGGTAACTGACTACCTCAAAATCGGTAAAACCCTACACCCTACACCCTACACCCCACACCCTGCCCCCACCAACAAACTTTTTCAGCAGACCCTAACTATTGCCAGCGATCGAATAAATCGGTTAAAACTAGATTAGAAAACAAAAAACCTTCGGGGTCGCTTAATCTTACCCTGCTATCCCCCTCAATTATTACTAAATTACGCTGTTTATGCGGCTCTAAGACCTCTAAAATTGCTTTTTTGATTTCCGAGCCAAAATTAGCTTCAATTGCGGGCAAACTCACACCTTCTGCTAACCTTAACCCTAGCATCAAGGTTTCGAGAAGATCATCAATCAAGCTATTTTTCTCCACCTCAATCTGACAGCCTTCTTTTACCCAAGCAAAATAGTCGCGACTTTTGCGCGGACGGGTAAAACGTTGTTGATGAAGATAACTAGCGGCCCCCATACCAAAACCGTAATAGGGACGATTTTCCCAGTAAACTCGATTATGTCGGCATTGATAACCCGGTTTGGCATAGTTAGAAATCTCGTAATGTTGATAACCGGCTAAAGCTAGTTTTTCACCGGCTAAAACATACATTTTCGCCGTGGTTTCATCATCGGGTAAGGGTTTTTTCCCCGGTTGATACTGTTTACCGAAAGGAGTAACCGCTTCTAAGACCAAATCGTAACAGGAAAGATGGGCCGGTTGCAGTTCGATCGCTTTTTCTAGGGAATTTTCCCAATCTGTCAGGGTTTGTTGTGGCAATCCTGAAATCAAATCCAAACTATAGTTAACTATTCCCAATCCCTGAATTAATTCCACTGCCTGATAGATATCCTTAACGGTATGCGATCGACCAGAAACCTGTAATAATGGTTCTTGAAAAGCCTGTACTCCTAAACTAACTCGATTGACTCCCGCGCTAAGATAACCCTGTAATTGTTCTAAACTAAAGGTAGCTGGATCAATCTCCATAGAAATTTCTATATCGGCCGCAAAATCAAACTTTTTGGCTAAAGTATCCAGAATTGCTCCTAATAATTCCACCGGTAACAGGGAAGGAGTCCCCCCCCCAAAAAAAATTGTTTCTAGGGGTTTCCCCGTCCCCTGACTAAGACTAATTTCTTCTTGTAATATTTCCACATACTCCACCACAGGGGGAAAAGTCGCCGGATTGGTGCGATTACCGACGACAAAAATCGGGAAATCACAGTAAAAACAGCGCCGACGACAGAAGGGAATATGAATATAAACCGAGGTTATGGGGTGAAAATAGGGCATTATATGAGGAAAAAGGAAAAAAGGGAGTGTGGGGTGTGGGGTGTGGGGTGTGGGGTGTGGGGAGAATAAAGCTGCCTCCTGCCTCCTGCCTCCTACTGTAATTTCGTTTATCTTCGTTAAGATGTATTATGGCTGGGGAGAACATCTCCTAGAATGGAGGCAACTTTCCCGACACAAATTAGGAGAAACCCACAGATATAATATAAAAGCATCCATACTCATTATTTTTCTACCATCATTCCCCCTCTATCCTCTCTGGTATTATCCCCATGCTTGATGCTGTCATAATTTTACTATTCGTCTTCGCTGTTGCCAGTATTGGTTATAGTGGTGTTGACTTGCTGCCGGTTACTGTCCAGTTGCAAATCAGCAATATTGAAGCTTTACGCTGGTTATCGGCGGGTTTTGCCTCAATTATTGGTTTAGCCCTTGGTTTAGTTGCCCAAACTACCTATCGTCGTCTGGAAACCCAAGTACGGCAAACTCCGATCGAAGTTATTTTAACCCGTTCGGTCGGTCTAGTTATCGGTTTGTTGATTGCTAATCTGATCCTAGCTCCGATTTTCTTCCTACCGATTCCCAGAGAATTCTCGTTTATCAAGCCGATAATCGCCATTTTAGGCAGTGTTATGTTTTCCTATCTGGGGGTTAGTTTAGCTGATACCCACGGTCGCACTTTTTTGCGTCTGATTAACCCCAATAGTATGGAATCAATTTTAGTGGCAGAAGGAACCCTGCAAGCGGCCGCCACCAAAGTTGTGGACACCAGTTGTATTATCGATGGTCGTATCGAACAATTGTTAGACACGGGATTTATCGAGGGACAGATACTCATTCCCCAATTTATTCTTCAGGAATTGCAGCAGTTAGCGGATGGCAGTAATGACCAAAAACGAGTCAGAGGAAGACGCGGATTAGATATCTTAAACCGGATGCAGCAAGAATTTCCCGAGCGCATTATCATTCATCCAGCCGATTATGAGGATATTAGCACCGTAGATGCTAAATTAGTCCATCTTGCCCAAGAGATTAACGCCACCTTGCTCACGAACGATTATAATCTCAGTAAAGTGGCCAATCTGCAAAAAGTCACCATCTTGAATGTCAACGATCTCGCCCAAGCAGTACGCCCGATCTACTTACCCGGGGATACTTTGGATCTGAAAATTCTCAAAGCAGGAAAAGAACCCACCCAAGGCATCGGTTATCTAGAAGATGGCACGATGGTAGTGGTAGAAGAAGGAAAAGATTATCTGGGGGGAGAATTGCGGGTAGTGGTGACATCTGCACTGCAAACCTCGGCCGGACGGATGATTTTTGCTAAACCCCAAAATTCCCTAATTGCCTAAAGGGAATAAAACCCAAAAAAGCCTCAAATACAGAGCCAGAGGGGATTGTATTTGAGGAATTTCATTTTTTAAGGGAAGTTAAGTCACCAATCGAACTATCTAGGGTTTGCTAAAAAAGTTTTTCCTGGTGGCAGGGTGTGGGGTGTAGGGTGTGGGGTGTGGGGTTTTACCCATTTTCAGGTGGTCAATTACCTAATTTTCAGGGAAAAAGTCCAGGAATTTTCCCCCCAATCACTCCAAAGGTCGGCACTTTTTGAGGGAAAAAAAGTCTAAAAACCTTGTTGGACAAGGTTTTTAGATTTATTCAGCAAACCCTATCTAGCCAATTTATATCTAATTAGGCTGGTTTATTGATTACAGCCATGGACTGACGAGCAAAACCGAAATAACTATCCCAGAATTGTTTCTGACTATCGAGGGCAACTTTGGTGGCGGTTTCTTGGGCGGTTAGGTAGGATTTCACCCATTCTTGTTGATATTCGAGGGATTTAACCAAAGTTTCTGGAAACTCAAACACTGATGTAGTCGAGGGAACACCATTACCCCAAGCGGACAGAAGCAGTTTCTGCCATTCGGCTAGGTATTTTTGGTATTCTTCAAGATAATTGGTGTTCATAGAAGTCAAACCGCTAACTAACCCATCTGGAAGGAGATGGTGAGAAAGTGGGGCGGTGTTGCCACCTTCTCGAAAGCAAAAATCGCGCCGAGATAAAATATAATATTCTATCCCTTCCTTGATTATAACCTGAGTTTGCGATCAGCCCCAATCTTTATGCGATCGCCGTCAGCCCGGCCCTATTTTTTTGGTGACTGGGAACTAAGTGGGTGGGTGGAATTAAATATAAGATGAACGTAGGTTGGGTTGAAGCATGAAACCCAACGCCCGCATGGGTTACGCTACCGCTAACCCATCCTACAAATAATTTTGCCTCCTTACTTAACGCTAAAATAATCCTACTCTAGCCATTTTCTCCCAACTATGATTGATCGCCCTATTCATGTAATTGGTGGAGGATTAGCGGGGACTGAGGCGGCGTGGCAGATAGCCCAAGCTGGTATTCCCGTGATCCTGTACGAAATGCGCCCAATTCGCTCTAGTCCCGCCCACCATAGCCAATTTTTAGCCGAATTAGTCTGTAGTAACTCCTTTGGTGCCATGGCGGTGGATCGCGCCACTGGGTTACTCCATGAAGAATTACGACGCTTAAATTCTCTAGTTATTGCCCAGGCCGATCAGCACAGTGTCCCCGCAGGAGGGGCTTTAGCGGTCGATCGAGGGGTCTTTAGTCGAAATTTGACGGAAATCTTGGCTAACCACCCTCTAGTCACCTTAAAACGTCAGGAGATCACGGAAATTCCCCGGGATGGTATCGTCGTTTTAACCACTGGACCGTTAACCAGTGCTGCCTTGGCCGCAGATCTGCAAAATTTCGCCGGCCTGGACTATCTGAGCTTTTTTGATGCCGCTAGTCCGATTATTCTAGGGGAATCGATCGATCGATCGATCGCTTTTCTGGCCTCCCGTTACGATAAAGGTGAGGCCGCCTATCTCAATTGTCCCATGGATCGGGAACAATACCTGCATTTCTGGCAAGAGTTAAAACAGGCAGAACAAGCAGAATTAAAGGATTTTGAGCGAGAAAATGCCAAATTTTTCGAGGCTTGTCTGCCAATCGAAGAATTAGCCTGTCGGGGAGAGGATACCATGCGTTTTGGTCCCCTGAAACCGGTGGGATTAGCGGATCCCAGATATCCGGATCAACGTCCCTACGCAGTTATACAGTTGCGAATGGAAGATAAAGCGGGGCAATTGTGGAATATGGTAGGATTTCAAACTAATTTAAAATGGGGTGAACAAACACGGGTTTTCCGTCTGATTCCGGGGTTAGAAAAGGCCGAATTTGTCCGCATGGGGGTGATGCACAAAAACACCTTTATCAATTCTCCCCAGTTATTATCCTCCAGTCTCCAGTTTAAATCGCGACCGACGCTATTAGCGGCAGGACAGTTAATCGGCACGGAAGGCTATACGGCTGCGGCTGCTGGGGGATGGTTAGCGGGAACTAATGCCGCTCGTTTAGCTTTAGGATTAGAAACGGTGACATTGCCAACCACAACGATGATGGGGTCATTATTTGAGTTTATCAGCAGTGCCGAACCGAAACATTTTCAACCGATGCCGCCAAATTTTGGCATTTTGCCGAATTTTACCAGAAAAATCCGCAATAAACGGGAACGTTACGGTCAATATGCCGATCGCTCTTTGCAGGATTTAGAAGCATGGATGAATCAGTTAAAAACTCCCTGTCTCGTCTAACTGTCAATCGCTAAATCGATCGCCCATAATAGAGAAGGAACCTATTTCTTTCTCTATCGCTATGCCAAACCCCGATTTTTTCCCTCCCCAATCCTACAGTCAAGAGGATGTGCAGGAAATTCTCTATTTGGCTATCTCCCGTCAAGGGGATAAGGGAGAAATTACCCGCCAACAGTTGTTAGAAATTGCCGACGATTTAGCCATTGAAGTTAAAGACTTAGAAGCGGCGGAAAAGGACTGGCAAGATTCAAAAATGCTCAGTTATAAACGGCAAGAATTCGATCGCTTTCGTCGCGAGGAGCTAAAAAATAAAACCGTTCGCTATCTGATTATTAATAGTTTTTTTATTATCATTAATTTAATTAGTGCTGGAACAATTTCTTGGGCAATTTATCTGCTTTTGCTGATGGGTTTACCCCTTTCCCTTTCTGCTTGGAAAACTTTTCAAAATCAAGGAATTGCCTACGAAGAGGCATTTAAACGCTGGAAAATTAAGGAGGAAATGAAAGAGTCTTTTACCAATCTTTGGACACAAGTTAAAAAGTTTTTACAGTTTTAATAGTGTTGAAAAAGGAAGATTTTTAAGGGGAAAACTCTCTTCTAAAATCGGGCGTTACTTTCGATTTTTTCCCTCAATCCAAGCTTTTGGGGGGTTCTACCCCCCAAACCCCTAGGGTTGATTCATCGTAGGG
>NZ_JAPZQJ010000421.1:0-9225 GCF_027530405.1 Microcystis sp. LE19-41.2A
AAGATATTTATCAGAAAAGTCATGAGCAAGCTAGAGGTTTAAAGACTGAGCGGGTTCCAATTATTTTTATTAATAAATATTTTACACAATTCATACCAGGTAAGCAAGAGAGCTACGCCACTACTACCGAATCATTACCTAAACGCATTTGGGAATGCTTTTCGCAAAATGTTGTAGGAACCCATGACATCAGATTGAACCAGAATCCCCTTATCTGTGCGATATAATCCTCGCGAAATTCTTTTTCCTGAAAACACTGGCCTTTCAGTTGTTTCTCCATACACTGGTAGCGGCTCTAAATTTAAAAAATTAGCAACAGAGGTATAGGATTCTTCTTGAATAATCACAGAGATTCCCGCTAATCGACATTTATAAATAATCATGTCAATTAATCGAGCATGAGGGATGGTCACAAATTTTTGATTGTTGACTTTTCCTAAGTTCACTCCTTGTTTCCAACCGTCATTTTTCCCAATTACTAAAGTTGTTATCTCTTGGTCAACTAAGAGATTGACTAAATAACGACTAGCTCGGTGAAGATAATTATCTATCTTCTGATTACGGCAACGGGTTAAACGGCGAATCCTCTGGGAACTTTGACGATTGCCTTTTAACAGAGATTGTAACTTAGCTCGACGTTGGTTATAAAATTGATTCAGGCTTTTTAACGGTCTGCCATTAATAGACCTCTTGTAAAAATCAAAAATTGTTGTTAGGGTTAGGAGTCAGTAGCCAGTAGTCAGTAGTCAGGAGAATTAAGAATGAATAATAATCAGTTAAATGGTCTATTTACAGACTTTATGTCATTTAATCCTTATTTTTGCCGTTTTTGAACCCTGAAAAATTAATTATGCAAGAGGTCTAATCAACAAAGGGATAAAGTCCGGTTGATTTGAAGTTACAGCCATCAAATTATCTATGCCTAAATCTATCGCCGCTATCTTTTCATTAGGAGCTAAGAACTGTTCGATTTTCCCATAAATTACCTCGATTACATAACAATCACATTTAGGAACTATTCTGACTTCTGCTATGCGCTCCTCTACTCTCGTCGGCAAGGCAATTGAAGTCCCTGATAGTTTGACTAACCCTTGCCTAAGACCTACTTTGCTTATAGCTTGAATCGTGTAAACTAAGAGATTTCGTCCTTTTTTTGGCTCCTTATAGCCAGGGATTTTGGGTTTTCCCAGAAATTTATCGGGGTGACTTTTAAACTCCGATGAAGCGGCAAAAAATGATGTCCAGTTCCGGTCTAATCCTCTTAAAACTTGTTGGGAAACTTTAGCGGGTAAAGCTTGATACTGTTCTGTCTCTTTCATGAGAGAGGCCATCTGATTATAGGTCAAATAGCCATGGCCATAAATGAAGTTTTGTCGGATTAAATAATTGGCTGAGTTGTAGAGATTTTTAGACTGCCAAGATAAATTATCTATCTCAGCCCAAAATCGATGTCCTTTCTTGATAATGTGTCTTTCTGCTACTAACATCCGTTGTCTTTTAACTCAGCGTCGGGTTTTGAAGGGTTGTCTTTTTGCCTAGTCTGATAGTTTTGTCTGTACATATTACCATGGTTGACTATATCTGACTATATTTGTATTGAAACTTTACAATACCTTTGAAGAGGTTCAGGAAAATATTAAAGAAGCGATTGAACTTTACCTTGAAGTTTTGCAAGAACGCGGGGAAACCATTCCAGAACCCACAACTAAAGTCGGTGGTTGGAGTGGCTGCAGGAGGGTTCTTGCCGACTACCCAAAAACTGCTGGGGTTTCACTGACGAAGAACAAGGGCGACCTGATCAGCTACGATTGACAGGGCAATCGCACGGGTTGTCTTGCTCTTTTTTCTCACAAATTTAATTTTCGCACAGGTCTAAGTAGGGAGGCACAATTATTTGTAGGATGGGTTAGCGGTAGCGTAACATGAGCAGGCGTTGGGTTTCATGCTTCAACCCAACCTACGTTCATCTTATATTTAATTCCACCCACCCACTTAATTGGTCTATAGTAGTGATTGTGGCTGTCCTTCTAGGTTGAGCCAAAATGGGGGGGTTCTTTTTGGCGCAAAAAATGTCCTTAAAGATGATAACCATCTCCCTTGATCTTTAGGGTCAATTATTGCCAGAAATAACCAAAATAAAGTAATTTCTTGCCATCCCCTTGCATATTTTCTCGAGCGAGCGGCTTTTCAGTCCCGAAAATCCTTACAATAGGAAATGAAGATAGCCTGAAAAGTTGGAGAATATGAATTATCTCATTGCCGTGTTAGCTGATCGCATAGAAGCAGAAGAAGCTGCCGTTGCCCTCGAAAAAGCGGGAATTCCCCAATCTCAAGTGACCATTCTCGGTCGCGGCTATAAAAGTGCCGATGAGTTCGGTTTGATCGATCCCTTCCAACAGGCCAAAAAACGGGCTACTCTCATGGCTTTTTGGCTAATTCCCTTCGGTTTTGCCGGTGGCTACCTTTTTAACCTGATTACGGGATTGCATACCTTTGATTGGGCCGGAGAACCGGGCAATCATATCGTGGGCGGCATTGCCGGGGCGATTGGGGGGGCGATGGGCAGTATTTTTGTCGGTGGTGGCGTGGGTTTATCGTCCGGCAGTGGCGATGCACTTCCCTATCGCAATCGTCTCGGTGCCGGAAAATATATTATTATCGTGCAGGGTTCCGAAAACCTGAAAAATCAAGCGACTCTTATCCTCCGTCAATTTAACCCCGAAAATCTGCAAGGATACGCCCTAGAACAGTGAACGGTTATCGGGAATAAGTTATCGGTCATTTGATTTTTTCCTAAGAATTTTTGATTAATTACCAGAAAACAATGTCACCAAGAGAAGAATTACTAAAGGGTGTCGAGAATCGCGAGGAGATAGCGAAAGTTATTGATAAAGCCGAACAAGCGATCAAGACTTGGGAAGTGACGGTGACAGACTTTCTTTCTCCCGCGGTTTTAGCGGAAGTAGAACGGGTTTTTCAGCGTTTAACCGATGTGTCAATGCAAAAATGGGGCGGTTATCCCCAAGCAGAAAGACAGCGCCTCGGTATTGCTAGAGTTGATCTACCTTTGACAGTAACAGATATTCCCCTATCTGCCCTTGATATTGCCGGTAATTTTCTTTTTGATACCGCTAACCACCGGGATTTTTTAGGGGCGATGTTGGGGACGGGTATCGTCCGGGAAAAAGTCGGCGATATAATCGTTTTAGGTGAGCGAGGAGCGCAGGCGATTGTAGTGCCTGAATTGGCAGATTTTTTATGTGCTAATTTACTACAAGTGCGTTCAGTTCCCGTGAAAACTAGCCCGATTCCTTTGACGGAATTAAAAGTTAGACCACCGCAAAAAAAAGAAATTAATACGGTGGAAGCTTCCTTGCGTTTAGATGCGATCGCATCGGCGGGTTTTGGCATTTCTCGCAGTAAAATGGCCGAGGCAATTAGCGCCGGGGATGTGCGAGTTAACTGGAAAGATATCAGTCAATCTAGTTATAATGTTAAAACCGGTGATTTGATTTCTTTTCGGGGAAAAGGTCGTCTAGAAGTGGGAGAGGTTACTGTGACCAAAAAAGAGCGCTATCGGGTTCATTTAACTAGATTTATTTAGTTTTTTCTGTCTCTAGAATTTGTGATTAGACAGATTAATTGCCATGGCTGAGAATTTCGCCGTAATCGTGCAACTGTGTCAAGTTAGTCCCATCGGTAAACTATTACCGGGGGCGCTTTATGTTCATCGAGAAGCATTACATCAACTGGATCCTATCCTCCAGAATTACGAACAAAAAGCAAGAATTAATCAGCATTTATCCGAGGCAACAATAATTAAATTTAGCACCGATAAACCGAAAATATCCTATCTTTTTTATCCCGATTTTGATCGGGAACCTCACCCAGCTTTAACTAAAAGTTTAGTGGTAGATATGGGGACATTAATCTTGAGTGAATGGAATTATCAAAATGCCGATAATCCGCCCATTTTACACCGAAAAGAAACTTTTGTTACTAGGGACTATCCCCTTTATCAAGAATTCGAGCATCTCACAAAAATCGAGAGTGCTTTAGGACTTTTAAACAGTTCTCATCCCATCGGTACTAAACAGGAATGGCAACGGCTTTTAAGAAAGCATCACCTTGATTTTGCAGGAGATTATTTAGTTTGTAATCTAGAGGGACAAAGGGAAAAATCAATAATAATTGATCGCCACAAAGCCGCTCTTGTTCGCAAAACCCTTTCTCGTCCGACAAGATTAGCATTAGCGGCGGGATTATTCCTTCCTGAAACCACTTTTTTTGATTACGGTTGTGGTTATGGAGGTGATATAGAACGCATAGCCGAACAGGGTTATCAAAGTGAAGGTTGGGATCCTTATTATCGTCCCGATAGTCCTTTAATTGAATCTGATATTGTTAATTTAGGCTATGTAATTAATGTTATTGAATCCGCCGAAGAACGGCAGGAAGCCTTATTAAAAGCTTGGCAACTAACCCGTCAAGTTTTAATTGTTTCAGCACAGATCCTAATTGATGATAGCGAACGGGGTTTAATGGCTTATGAAGATGGAATTATAACCCGTCGTAATACCTTTCAAAAATACTATCAACAGGAAGAACTAAAACAGTATATTGATAGCACTTTGGGGGTTGATTCTATTCCGATAACTTTGGGAGTTTATCTAGTTTTTCGAGAGGAAGAAAAAGCGGAAGCTTTTCGTTTATCCAGATGGCGTTCCCGCGCTACCACTCCTAAAATTAAAACCCATCTCAAATGCTTTGAAGATTACGAAGATTTATTGACTCCCCTGATGGAATTTTACACCCAGCAGGGACGTTTACCCGTCGCGGGAGAATTATTACAAGAGGAAGAAATTAAGGCAGAATTTGGCACTTTTAGACGAGCTTTTCAAGTGATTTTACAAGTAACAGAAGCGGAAGAATGGGAGATAATTGCCGATAAAAGACGCGCCGATCTTTTACTTTATTTAGCTTTAAGTCAATTTAGCCACTGTCCGAAAGTACGGGAATTATCCCCCGCTACCCGTGCCGATTTTAAAGCTTTATTTGGCAGTTATCGCAATGCTTGCGCTTTAGCGGAAGAAGTGTTAATAAGTGCGGGAAATCTGCCAGCGATCGCTCGTACTTGTGAAAATAGTTCCTTAGGCAAACTTTCCCGTTATTCCCTAACTATTCATATTAGCGTTTTGGAAAAATTACCGATGTTATTACGCTTATATGAAGGTTGTGCTAGTCAAACTATCGGACGGTTAGAAAATGCTAACGTTGTTCGTTTATCTTTTCGTCAACCCAAAATTTCCTATCTCTATTACCCCAATTTTGATACAGAAATTCATCCGATTTTAGCTACTAGCATGGATGTATATTTAGGTTCGGCTGATTTTAGTTTTCGCGATTATCGGGATAGTCCTAATCCGCCAATTTTACACGAAAAAGAGCTTTTAGTAACGGCGGATTATCCTAACTATGATAAATTGGTTCGCTTAACTAAATTAGAAAAGGATTGGGGATTGTTAGAAGATAGAAAAGCGATCGAACGTTTACAGGGTTGGCAAAAATGTTTAGAGGAGCATTGTGCTACAATCAAAGGCTATCAGATTCTGTGGCGAAAAGATGCCGATCCCTATAAAGTTAGGATTTTACGCGCTAAAATTCAGACCAGAAGAAATCAAAATAAGTCTTCCTGAGTAATTAAGTAAAATAGACGAGGTAATTAATTTTATGATGACTACGATTCGGTTACAAGGATTAGAAGATTTCGAGTTAAAAGCTAATGATCCTGAACAAAGAATGTTTATTTCTGGGGTTAATTGGCAACAGTACGAAACCCTCTTAAAACATTTAGAAGATAGTTCCAGTTATCGCATTACTTACTTAGATGGAATGGTAGAAATTATGGCTCCTAGTCGTCGTCACGAAGTTAGCAAAAAAAATATCGGTAGATTGGTAGAAGTTTATTTAGAATATGCTGAAATTGATTTCTGGGGATTAGGTTCCACCACTTTGCGAAAACAGGAAAAAGAAGCGGGAAAAGAACCAGATGAATGTTTTTGTTTATTCACAGAAAAAGAGTTTCCTGATTTGGCGATAGAAATAATCTTAACCAGTGGCAGCCTGAAAGTTTTAGAAGTTTATCAAAGATTGGGAACTCAAGAGGTTTGGTTTTGGCAAGATAATCAGTTAAAAATCTATTCTTTACAAGAGAATGGCGAATATATTTTAATCCCTAAAAGTGCTTTATTACCGGATTTAAATTTAGAATTATTAGCCGAATACGTCAACCATCCTAATCCCCGTCTTGCTGTCAAAGAATTTCGCTTGCGTTTAACAGAAAATTCCCAGTTATCATAACTATTATCTTTCCATGAGTTCTCAAGTAAAATTTAACCTATCTATCCTAGGGATATTTGTATTTTCTCTAGGAATAAGATTCTGGAATCTCAGTCAGTTTAATACTCTTGTTTTCGATGAAGTTTATTATGCTAAATACGGCAATGAATATCTAATCGGTAAAGAATTTTTCCAGTCTCACCCACCATTAAGTCAATATTTAATTGCTATTAGTATCTGGATTGGCTCCCATTTTCCTGCCGATCCTGAAACCATTAATAATTTAACAGGTTCCCTGCGCTCAACTTTTAGTTATCGCTGGTTAAATGCTTTCACTGGTTCTTTTATTCCCCTAATTATTGGGGGAATTGCTTATCAAGTAACCCAGAGAAAAACTGTATTTTTAATCACAACTTTTCTCGCTAGTTTAGACGGATTATTTCTGGTGGAATCCCGCTATGCTCTCAATAATATTTACTTAATTTTATTCGGTTTGTCTGGACAATTATTTTTTTTATTAGCACTCCAGAAAAATTCAAACCTCAATTGGCTATTATTATCGGGAGTTTGTTTCGGTTTAGCGGCAAATATCAAATGGAATGGCTTAGGATTTTTACTGGGAATATTTATTTTTATCGGTATTGCTTGGTTAATAAAATTATTTAATCAAGAGCAGTCAAAAGATCATCTTTGGACAAAGGTAACTAACCTGAGATTAGAGTACATTTTTATCGCCTTAATTGTCTTTCCCCTAGTTACCTATAGTTTGCTGTGGATACCTCATCTTCTCGTCAACCATCAATATAATTTTTGGCAAGTACATCAAGAAATTTGGTCATTTCATCAGAGAATAAAGGGCAATCAATCTGATGTCCATCCCTATTGTTCTCCCTGGTATAGTTGGTTAGTAATGGGGCGACCTGTGGCTTATTATTTTAAGAGAGTAGGTGATAAAATTTATGATGTTCACGCTATGGGAAATCCGTTTTTATGGTGGTTTTCTACCGGAGCAATTCTAGTAGTTTTTAGTCGATTATTTAACCGAAAAGAGCGAGTAATTTCCGCCTATCTTATCTGTAACTATATTGCCAATCTGCTGCCCTGGTTAAAAATTGGTCGCTGTACCTTTCTCTATCATTATATGGCTGCCTATAGCTTCACTTGGATTGCTCTAGCTTGGCTCTTAGCCGATGGTCTAGAAAGTTCCAGTCCTATTTATAAAAATTGCTCGCGCTCGCTGATAATTTTGATAATTTTTGCTTTTATCCATTGGCTACCAATTTATTTAGGCATTCCCCTGTCAGTGCGGGATTATTATCTGAGAATGATTTTTCCCAATTGGATTTAGGATGAAATTAGCGGCAAAAACTGATACAATAAAATCATGATAAAAAGCGATCGCAAGAGTTATGGGTAAACAAAGAATCTTATCTGGTGTGCAACCAACCGGCAATTTACATTTAGGCAATTATCTCGGTGCGATCCGCAATTGGGTGGAGGGACAAAAAGACTACGATAATTTCTTTTGTGTGGTCGATTTACACGCGATCACCGTTCCCCATAATCCCGCCACTCTTGCGGAGGATACTTTAGCAATTGCCGCTCTATATTTAGCCTGCGGAATTGATTTAGAATATGCGACTATCTTTGTCCAATCCCACGTTAAGGCCCATACGGAATTAACTTGGTTATTGAATTGTATCACCCCTTTAAATTGGTTAACCGATATGATTCAATTTAAAGAAAAAGCGATTAAACAGGGGGAAAATGTTGGCACAGGTTTACTCGATTATCCCGTGCTAATGGCCGCCGATATCCTACTCTACGATGCCGATAAAGTACCCGTGGGAGAAGATCAAAAACAACATTTAGAATTAACCCGCGATATAGCTGTTAGAATTAATCATCTTTTTGGGCAACCGAAACAACCAATTTTAAAACTTCCCGATCCGATGATCCGCAAGGAAGGAGCGCGGGTGATGAGTTTAACCGATGGCCGGAATAAAATGTCTAAATCCGATCCTTCCGAGATGAGTCGGATTAATATTCTCGATAGTCCCGATGTCATTGCCAAGAAAATTAAACGCTGTAAAACCGATCTAGTGAAGGGTTTAACTTTCGATGATCCAGAACGTCCCGAATGCCATAATTTATTAACTCTCTATAGCATTTTATCGGGAAAAAGTCAAGACGTGGTTGCGGGAGAATGTGCCGAGTTAGGTTGGGGACAATTTAAACCGATGTTAACAGAAGTCACCATAGAATCTCTGCAACCTATTCAGGAAAAATACACCGAAATTAGAGAGGATAAAGATTATTTAGCCACGGTTTTGCGGCAAGGTCGTCTCAAAGCAGAAGCGGTGGCCAATCAAACTCTCGATCGAGTCAAAAATGCCATGGGTTATTTACCACCATTTTAGGGATAATTTTCGGGTGCATCCCCTAATTATCAATCTACTCAGTTGAGATTTTTCAAGGAAAACTCGCTGCTTTATCAGTCAATCTTTAACTCTTGGTGGGGTTCTACCTCCCCATCCAGGGTAAGGGAAGGAGAATGATTACAAAAGTTATTAAATTAAGCACAACTCCAGTGATATTTTGGTAAAATAAGGGCATAATTAAAACTATCAAAATACTTACCTGTCCTTTGAGATTATGGTTGTAGAGTCCCAGCGGAAACAAAAAAAACTATCGTCTAGGGAAGATGAGTCTCGTCCAATTGCCAGCAAGGAACAAAACTCTTATCTATACTTTAGACGTTCATAATCTGAGATTTATTAAACTTCTGAAATCGTAGAGTCAGCAAGGAATCCAGTTCTTTTTTATGTTTCAAATGGGCATCATTCAAACATTCATAAATGGCTGAAGAAAAGTCAGAAAAGTTTT
>NZ_JAPZQJ010000177.1:0-3338 GCF_027530405.1 Microcystis sp. LE19-41.2A
GTGGCATCGGGGAAAAAAAACTCGTTGCGGACGTTGCGATCGCTGGGGTAGCCCTCGTTCCCCCTAATGAGGGCGAGTAATCTTAAGAATTTTATAAAAGTTTGTGGGTGGGGTGTTGGGTGTGGGGTGTGGGGTGTGGGGTGTGGGGTGTGGGGAGAATAAATAAAGGCAATCTCCCGACTCCCGACTCCTGAATACTGGCTCCTGAATACTGGCTCGGAGTCTCTTGCCCTTACCTAGCGGTTCAGGGGGTATTGTGTAAAAATAAGAAAAGATCGGTTTTTTTTTACTAAACCTATGGCCACTTCTTCCATTGCCGTTAGAGAATTACCTCTCTTTCCCCTACCCGAAGTTGTTTTATTCCCGGGTCGTCCTCTGCCCCTGCACATCTTCGAGTTTCGCTATCGGATTATGATGAATACGATATTGGAAGAAGATCGCCGTTTTGGGGTCTTAATGGTAGATCCAGCCACGGGAGAAATCGCTAAAGTCGGCAGTTGTGCGGAAGTTGTCCGTTGTCAACGTCTCCCGGATGATCGCTTAAAAATTCTCACCATCGGTCAACAGCGTTTCCGTGTCCTAGAATACGTCCGGGAAAAACCCTATCGCGTCGGTTTGGTGGAGTGGATTGAAGATGTCCCCACCACCCAAGATCTGCGACCTCTGGCCAAAGAAGTGGATCGACTGCTGCGGGATGTGGTTCATCTATCAGCCAAATTAACCGCTCAAAAAATTGAACTCCCCGACGATTTGCCTAGTCTTCCCCTGGAATTATCCTACTGGGTGGCGGGTAATCTCTACGGTGTGGCCGGGGAACAACAAGCTTTATTAGAAATGCTCGATACAGTCAGTCGTCTCCAACGAGAATCGGAAATTCTCACCTCAACCCGCAATCATCTGGCCGCTCGCACGGCTCTTAAAGATGCTTTAAATTAATAATCTGTAGGTTTTTCAGCTGCGGGAGAGGGAAATGGGGGACATGAGCAGAAAACGGGTTTCTCCGAGAAACCCGTTTTCTGTGCGTTACTCAACGGATTTAGTATTATTTCAGTGAACAGTGAACAGTAATCAGTAATCGGTGAACTGATAACTGACCCACTGATAACTGATAACTGACCCACTGATAACTGTTAATCTGGGGATTACCTAATGTTTACCTTGATACAGTAGAGTGGGGTTAAAATTGTTAGCCCCTCACCTAGGAGAACTTTGATCATGTTGCTGACCTATAATCCCAACTCCTCACCCTTCCGAGAAGACTATAGCGAGAGTCGTCGGCTCCATTTTTATGATCGCGGGGAAAATATTCCTCTGGTGGTTGATGGAGTCTGGCAAGTTTATCGGGGTATGGCGCAACTAAGTCAAGTATCTGAGAGTGGGGAGGAAATTTTACTAGGCTGGGTTCATTCATCCCACTTTTTTGGCTTAAATTTGACCCATCTGGAATCCTATCACGCCAGAGCCTTGTCGGAACTGTACCTAAAGTGGTACACGATCGCCGAAGTGGAAAATTCGGCGGAATTAACCAGGATGATGTTAAATCAAATGATCCGTCGTCAACAACAAACGGAATCCCTACTTGCGATCGCAGGAATCAAACGAGTGGAGGAACGTCTCCAGCAGTTACTACAGCTATTAAAGCGGGAAATGGGAGAACCAATCGCCCAAGGCAGTCGTTTAAAGATCCGTTTAACCCATCAAAATCTCGCCAATGCTATCGGTACTACAAGGGTAACGGTGACGCGTTTATTAGGCGAATTTCAGCGTCAGGGAGCGGTGAGCAGCGATTGCGATCGCCATTTAATCATTCACGATTAACTCAGTCCTGATGAAAAAATTTTCACCCCCACAGATGAAAGAGGTTTCTTTCCCTACACCCCACACCCTCTTTCAAGTCAGACAATTTTATTCAGACCCAGCCATAATAGAATCCCCGCGCAAGTCCACTAATTGCCAAGCTAATTTAGCAGCCCCCACCATGCCGGCGCCATTACCTAACTCGGCCGTTAATACCTCTAATCCTTCTCTGGAACTAGGTAAAACCCGTCTTTCGATTTCTGTGAGGAGAGAGGGAAAGAAAAACTTAGCACTGGCGCTAATACCGCCGCCGATAATTACCGCCTCTGGGGTGAGAACATAGAGTAAACTGGCGATACCAGCCCCCAGTAAACAACCGTAACCCTGCCAGAATTGTAAAGCCCCTTGATCGCCTTTTTCGGCCAATTCCGCCAATTGCTTCGGTTCTTTGCCGGTCATCCGGCGAATAGCTTGCAGGGAGACGTATTGTTCTAAGGAACCCTGATTACCGCTATTGCACAATGGACCGTCAAAATTGAGGGTTATTAAACCTAATTCTGCGGCCGTTCCCTTGCTGCCGACAAATAAGTTACCATCGAGGATAATTGCCCCTCCTACTCCCGTCCCCAAGGTTAACAGGATCAAGTTTTGAAAGCGTTTGCCCGCTCCTAACCAAGCTTCCCCTAAACCGGCACAATTGGCATCATTGGCTAAAATTGTCGGCATTCCCGTGCTTTCCTCTAACCAATCGGCGAGGGGAATATCCCGCCATCCTGCCAAATTAATCGCTATTTTGACAATTCTTCCCTGAGCATCCGCCGGACCTGGCGTTCCCACACCGAGCGCTTGACAACTTTTATCTAAATTTACTTGACAAATGCCTTGATGTATGGTATGGGCGACTTCTTTGGGTGTAGCGGGTTGGGGAGTGGGTAAGGTGAGAGATTCGAGACAATTGCCCTCTTGGTCAAATTTACCAATTTTAATAGCGGTTCCACCTAAATCGACACCTATGACTGTTTTCACCATCGGGCTTTCCTTGTTACTCTGGGAATAGCTAAGTAGGGAGGCATAATTATTTGTAGGATGGGTTAGCGGTAGCGTAACATAATCGTAGGTTGGGTTTCATGCTTCAACCCAACCTACGTTCATCTTATATTTAATTCCACCCACCCACTTAGGTTTATTATCACTCTTTTTGGCGGTTTTTTTCGCAGTTAGATGTGATCGAGAGGATAATTCGGCTAAACCGGCAAAACTAGCTGATTGATTAGCCCCAAATTTCTCCTATACTTTGGACACCGGCAGCTTAACTCCTGATTTTTACCCATTTTTAAGTAGGTAGGCGTTAAAAATTATCAGATGCCCCCCTTATTAAGGGGGGATTAAGGGGGGATCGGCACCCCCCTTATCAAGGGTAGCTCCCCCCGCCTATCGGCACCCCCCTTATCAAGGGTAGCTCCCCCCGCCTATCGGCACCCCCCTTATCAAGGGGGGCAGGGGGGATCGAACCTAAAATCCATTTTTAATTTAATTATAAC
>NZ_JAPZQJ010000271.1:0-3952 GCF_027530405.1 Microcystis sp. LE19-41.2A
TCTAGTTCTGACCATCTTTCCTCATAGTCCAGTAATTTAACCGTTGGGAATTTGAGGCTGACTTCACAACCAGCGATAGTATAATTATAGGAATCTGGTCGCCAATTTATTCGTTCATCTCCTAAAATTGCCAGACTGATAACTGGTTTCTGATACAAATCAAAGGCCCGATAGTTATAAATATACATCCTCTGAGGGAAATTTTCTTCGTATTGGCTTTGAATTTCAATATGAATCAAAATCCAGACTTCTTCACCCCTGAGTAACCAGACTTTATAGAGTTTGTCAGCGAAACGTTTTTTTGTCTTAGCTGAAGCGGTAATCCGTTTGAGTTCTTTTTCTAGGGATTCGGGAATTTTTGTCCAATCAATTAATTGGTGAACTTCAGGAAAAAAGAAGCATGAAAACGCTTCAAAATACTCGCTTAATGCTTCTTTCCAGGGTTCATCATAATTGGCGGTTTCTGATGTCATGTTTATATGGATTCGGTAAAATTTCAGGATTTATCTGGCTGATAAGTTGCTTGAAAATAGGAAGCGCTAAGGGAATTTTTTTATAAAGATTTCGCTGGCATTCTTCTAATACTTGTTCTGAAATAAGTATTTTAAATAAGCCAATTTCAGCCATTGTCAGCACTGCTCGACTTGCACCTGTTTTAGAAGCTGCACCGGCAATTAAGATACTGGAATCAGCAAAAATCCTCTTCATCTTAATGTTTTTCTTGGTATATTTTTTGCCTTTCTTCGTCTAATCCTTGTAATAAATCATTTAGTGTAACATTGGCTTCTTCTCGAATTGTTGTAATTTGGTCAGACAGTTGAGGGACTTTGGGTTGTTGTAAAGTCAACAAAATAATACCCTCAATTTCTATTAAATTTAATAAATCTCCTTCGCAAATATTGAGTTTATCTTGGATAGCTTGAGGAACATTAATTGTTCCATTTTTTTCTAAGCGAATAGCAAAAGACTTCATGATTGATAAGTAGGTAGGCGTTAAAAATTATCAGATACCCCTCTTAATAAGGGGGGACTAAGGGGGGATCGGCACCCCCCTTATCAAGGGGGGCAGGGGGGATCGAACCTTAAATCGATTTTTAATTTAATTATAACCAGCTACTTATTTATTGACGTGATTTATTTAGAATAATAGCATTTTTTGATAGTGCGGTCTGCTCCTCAGAAAATCCAGAAAACGGGTTTCTCAAAGAAACCCGTTTTCTAAGGGGTTAGGTTTCGGGGATCGCAGGCTGTTCAGTTCTGCGAGGATGGCTGAACTGCCGTTGATCGCAGCGGCAGCCACCGGGTTGAGTCCCCAAAATGCCCCGACTGCCACCACTAACAGGTTGGGCAGAGTAGCGATCGCCAAACTCTCATAGGCAGTGGCAAGGGTATGTTGCGCCAGGGCAAAGGTGTAGCCAAGGGGCTGGAGATCGTGGCTGTGCAAGATGACATCTGCGGCCGCTTCAAAATCCCCTCTTCCTAGAGAAATGACCACCTGATCCTCCCAGGCAGCCAAGCAATCACTACCACTGTCGGTTATCCAAGCCACCCGCTTACCTTGCCGGCGCAACTGTTCTTGGAGGCACTCAACAGCAGCCGCATCGGTGGCGAAGTGGATGCACTGATAAGGGATGCCCCAACTCACCAGCAGCTCCGGGGTAATCAAGTCCTGGAAACTTTCGCGAGTAAAGGCCAGAGTATCCACCTGAGCCAGCTTTTCCAGTACCCTGGCATTACGGATGTAAACGCCTTGTCGCGCTGCCGCCGTCAGGGTCGAAACCACTGCCAAGGGAGTAACGCCCCGCAGGGAAACCCCGATGTCGAGGGGTAACAGCGCACTCGCACGCCCCAAGTCTCCCGTCAGGATTGCCCAAGTGCCACTCAGGAACAAAGTGGGTAGGATCGCTCCTTGGGCGACGGGTTTGAGGTTCTGGAGTAGTTCGGTTTTTTCGACGGAATCTAGCCACCCTTCTCGAGCTGCCTCGGGAACGGGAGCGAACCGCTGCCGGTCAGAGAGCCAGTGGATTTCTGCATCTTCTTGCTCGAACAGCAGGTATAGCTCGTCTTCTAGCTGTTGGAGCTTGCTCTGGCGCAGGCTCTCTCCCACTGCTGCCAGATTGAGGGCGAGTGCGCCAGCGATGTTGTTGCCTTGAAGCAGTTGGTAGCTCAACCAGAGAGCATCGAGGCAGTCTATTGTCACTTGTCCCTGCTGGGTGAGGGCTTCGCCAACCCTCTGCCAGAGAGGAATTGAAGCCGCAAGGACAATTCCCCCCACAATCGAGAAGGGCAGTTCTAGGGGAGCAGCAGCGATCGCCACAGCCAAGGTTAAGGCCGGCATCCCTAAAGTTGGCCAAGTCCCCTGATTCCTAGCCCCGACTTTCTCGCTTGGATCTGGCTCTCTGATGCGGCTCTCGCTGATGGCAGTGGTTCTAAGCAGCGATCGCTGCAAGCGTCTGGCAAATTCGTCATCCCAATTGAGGCGGGGAATGCGAATTCGCAGCCGTCCCGGAATTTGATGGGCGACTTGCCAATCTACCCACTCAGGGGGTGCTGGGGAATTTTCTGCCGCTTGAACTGGTGCGGGAGTCAGAGTTGTTGTCGTCATGGTGAGGTGATTTCGAGAGGGGCTACCGACTGGCAGCGGGACGAACAAGACATTCAAAAGCAGGCTGACAGCAGCGACGTAGATGATACCAGTTTTCGACTTCCATAACCATTGTTGTAGAGTCGAGGTTAACCCCGGCAGCGGCAGAAGGGTAATACGGGGAAAAAGTCGCCCTCAAGGTAGGGTTGATTCATGAATCAACCCTACCTTGAATCAACCCTACCTTGAATCAATACTAGGGGGCAGGGGGTATCAAAGACAAAATCTATCTTCTATTTAATCAGAACCACTTAATTATCGGAACTAAAAAGGCTTATATATATTTCGACACGGATTCCAATTATACTAAAAAGTATAGGTCAAATCGAGGGATTTTGTCAACTCTTTTTTGCCATTAATCTATTTGTGTTATCCAATGGAGGGGGTTATAAGGAATGAAACCCCGATAGAGACAGACATTACTGCGATTTTTGTCAATTGTTTTCGCTCTAGAACGAGCTAATCAATTGAGTCTCTTGCCCTATAAGGATTTAGTCGATTTATGCCACCCGATCGAATCATACCAAGTAACGAAGAACCTTCTTTTTCCTCTTCTTGAATCGCCGATTTCGGGACAATGACGACGTTAACCGGTTCTTCTACTTCGTTGAATAGTTCTAAAACATATCCTTCCTCACCCCCCTTCGGATGGGCAACTATATCGACAAGAATCGCCGAATCACCCTGCTTAAGATTGTATTCGGGAACGTCGCGGGCTAGGGTCACTTCTTCGTATAGTTGCGCCATGGTTTATTTTTCCTTTCGAGGTTTGAGGGTGATAAATTGAAATTGATGATCTAGATTTCGTTTTAGCCAAATCGTGACAACGAATAGGCGAACTTGATTACTGCTGATTAATTCCCCCTCGACTCGATCGAAGGTTCCCTATTCGATTCACCGATCAAGTGTATTAATTGATATTGTTTCAAGGTTTTTTTGGGGTTGTAATTGCATAATTTTTTTTTAAATAGTCTAGACTAAAAAGGCTTATATATATTTCGGCACGGATTCCCATTATAATAAAAAGTATAGGTCAAATCGAGGGATTTTGTCAAGTCTTTTTTAGCATTAATCTATATAATTGTCGGGTTGCTCACCGGTCATTGTCCTGAAAAAAATTATGCCCTGGTTTGTCAAACAGTCCTAAGTAGGTGGGTGGAATTAAATCCCACATTCCGCACCCTAGTCGTTGAAATCAAAAGTTGCTCTAGCCCTTGTATAGTAAGACTTTTAGCGATTACTAAGAATTATGAAGTGTCACACTCTAGTTAGCGATCGCCAGCTTAATGAGAGTTTATCTCAATAATT
>NZ_JAPZQJ010000022.1:0-4394 GCF_027530405.1 Microcystis sp. LE19-41.2A
TAAGGGATGGAACCCTTATATAGAAAGGCATTTAGCGATTTTTGTCAATTGTTTTTTATCTAGAGCGAACTAATCAATTAAGTCTCTTGCCAGATAAAGATTTAGTCGATTTATGCCCCCCTATCGAACCATACCAAGTAACGAAGAACCAAATTTCTCGACGATAACTAATATCAGAAAACCATAGATTGTAATTAATAATAACCTTGTTATTACTTAGATAGCTAGTTTCTTCAAGGAATTCTTTGGCGTATTCAATCCACATATCAGTCAGAGACATTCCTTTTGTCTTGACAGATAAAAATCCCTTTTTCAAACGACTGGCAATCAGATTAAACGTATCTCTGAGTAAAAGTACATCGTACCTAAGTAGGGAGGCACAATTATTTGTAGGATGGGTTAGCGGTAGCGTAACATAATCGGGCGTTGGGTTTCATGCTTCAACCCAACCTACGTTCATCTTATATTTAATTCCACCCACCTACTTATGACTGGTTTTTCCTACATAAAGATCATGTTTTTTTTCATATTTTTGCTCAGTTATTTTGGCAATACTATGGTCTTCGTAGCTATACAAAAAACAGTTTTTAGTCTTGAAATTTCCCCAAGCTTCCTCTCGAAAACCCATAAGGGTTGAAGTGTAGATGAAAATGCCTAAAAGGACTGATACTAACATTAACATTATTCGGAAAATAAGAATCTTGTTCTTGCGCTCTAATCCAATTTAACACCGCATGATTACCACTACGTTTCAAACCGATAAAACGAATTTCTCTTTGATTGATGACTTTTTCTAGTTGATCTTTTTGAGTTAGAGTACGCCAGAAATCCCAGGCATCATAGACTAAATCACGCTTTACTTTTCTTAAGTTATTTAGTAAATCCTCGGCTGGTTTTGAACGCTCATTTATCTAACTCATTAGTTCAATCCTCGGCTAAATCATAAATTGAAAAACTATGCAAACAATCTTTCAGCGCATAGGCTACCTGTTGTTGTTCCTCGCAGCTTAAATCGGGGAACATAGGCAAAGATAACACTTTTTCACTGGCCAATTCAGCCATGGGTAAATCACCTTTTTTATAGCCTAAATACTGATAAACCGGCTGTAAATGTAGGGGAATCGGATAATAAACCATGGATAGGACATCTTTTTCCTGCAAAGCTGCCCGAATTTGGTCACGATTTTCCGTTAGGATTGTGTACTGATTCCAAACGTGCTTACCCCCAGCTAAAGCGGTAGGTAAAGTGATATTAGGCAAGGGTTGCAGTAATTCTCGATAACGTTGGGCAATCTCGATCCGTTGATTATTCCAAAAATCGAGATATTTTAGCTTAATTTGCAAAATAACCGCTTGAATGGCATCTAAGCGGCTATTTACCCCGATTACCTCGTGGAGATAACGCACCTTGCTGCCGTGTTCTTTAATCATGCGAATTTGTGCCGCTAACTCGGGGTTATTGGTGGTAATTGCGCCACCATCGCCACAACCGCCTAAATTTTTGGTAGGAAAGAAGCTAAAACAGCCAATATCGCCGATACTCCCCACTTTCTGCCCATGCCATTCTGCTCCCGTTGCCTGAGCGCAATCCTCGATTACAAATAAATTATGGGAACGAGCGAAATTTACTACCTCAGACATATTGACAGATTGCCCAAAAAGGTGTACTGGGATAATCGCTTTAGTCTGGGGAGTAAGCGCTTTTTCCAACAGTGCCACATCGAGGTTAAAAGTATTAATATCGATATCGACAAAAACCGGCACTGCCCCGACTAAATTAATCGCTTCGGCGGTGGCAATAAAAGAAAAAGTGGAAGTAATTACTTCATCCCCCGCTTGAATACCGAGGGCGCGCAGTGCCAGATAAAGGGCATCGGTTCCCGAATTACAGGCAACACAATCGCTAACACCGTGATAGAGGGCAAATTGTCGTTCTAATTCGCTCACAACTTCACCGCCAATATAGCGCCCAGAACGGAGGATTTCTAAAACGGCATGGTTAGCTTCTTCGCTGATGACTTGGTATTGACGGGATAAATCGACGGGGGGAATTGTACTCACGCGCTTTCACTCAAATTAGAGACTAATCGGGATTTGTTGGGGAAAAGAAGGAATAATTAGTCAAAAATAATTATAAACTTGCTATTTATAGATTAAGTATTGTTGTAATTTGTTTCTTTTATTTTTATGGATGGATTAGTAGAACTAAATCTGGTGGATTTGGGTTGGGCTTTGGGGATGATGGGTATTTGTTTAATCCTCTCCCGTTGGTCAAATTTAGCTCTAGAGGGACAATTATTATTGGCGACTGGTCGATCGATCCTGCAATTATTAGTGGTAGGCTACGTTATCGCCGTTATTTTTTCCCTGGATAATCCTCTGGCCGTGCTGGGGATTTTGGCAGTAATGATGACTATTGCGACTATTGTTGCTAAAAATCGCATCGATAGCCGAGATAAAGGCTTATTACCCCTAGTTTTTGGCTCTCTGTTGATTAGTAGCTGTCTAACTTTAGGTTATGCGATCGCTTTAATTATTCAACCAGAACAATGGTACTCGCCCCAATACTTAATTCCCTTGACGGGGATGGTGTTAGGGCAAGCGATGAATAGTGCCTCTTTAGCCGGGGAGAGATTAAGCAGTGCCATTAAAAGTCACCGTTTGGAAATCGAAACCCATCTTTGTTTAGGGGCAACCCCTCAACAAGCGATCGCAGCTTATCAAAAAGAAGCGATTCGAGCTAGTTTAATACCCACCCTCAATCAGATGATGGTGGTGGGTTTAGTCAGTTTACCCGGAATGTTCACCGGACAGGTATTGGCAGGAAGTGAACCTTTAAACGCCGCTTCCTACCAGATACTGATCCTGTTTATGATTGCCCTAGCTAACCTAATCACCGCTCAATTGGTGACAGAGGGAATCTATCGGCGCTTTTTCAGTGAGAATTTATCACTGCTCAGTTAACAGTTATCAGTTATCAGTTATCAGTTATCACTAACCACTCCTGACTCCTAATTAACGCCCACTGTTCACTGTTTACTGATCACTGATTTAGCCTTTCCACTTGCTGGCGACGACTTCAGCGAGATCAACCACCCGTTGGGAGTAACCCCATTCGTTATCGTACCAAGCGATAACTTTTACCATATCGCCACCCATCACCATGGTGAGACTAGCATCGATGATCGAGGAGGCATCAACACCGCGATAATCAGAGGAAACGAGGGGTAAATCATTATATTCGAGAATTCCTTTCAAAGAATTTTCCGAAGCTTCTTTGAGGACTTCGTTTACCTGTTCCGCGATCGTACTTTTTTCCACTTGCGCCACTAAATCCACCACAGAAACGTTAGGAGTGGGTACACGCAGAGCGATCCCGTTAAGTTTCCCTTTCATGTCGGGGATAACTAAGGCTACAGCTTTAGCGGCACCGGTGGAGGTGGGAACGATGTTAACGGCAGCGGCGCGAGCGCGACGGAGATCCCGGTGACTAGCATCAAGAATGCGTTGATCACCAGTGTAACTGTGGGTGGTGGTCATCGTCCCTTTGATGATGCCGAAGTTTTCGTGAATCACTTTGACGACAGGAGCAAGACAGTTGGTGGTACAACTGGCATTGCTGATGACATTGTATTTATCGTGTTCGTATTCGTGAGCGTTGACACCAACCACATAGGTTCCCACACCCGAACCTTTACCCGGTGCGGTAATGAGGACTTTTTTAGCTCCTGCGACAATATGCTTAGAAGCGCCCTCTTCATCGACGAAAACACCGGTAGCTTCGATCACTAAATCTACACCCCATTCTGCCCAGGGCAGATTGAGGGGATTGCGATCGGAATAACATTTAATGGTTTTACCGTTAACAATTAAAGAATTATCATCGGCATCGATATTAGCGTTAAGTTTGCCTAACATCGAGTCATATTTGAGCAGGTGAGCGTTACTACGGGGATCGGATGTATCATTGATCCCCACTACCTCCAAGCCACTATCAGTCCGTCCTAACCAACATCTTAGGAAATTACGTCCAATCCGTCCGAAACCATTGATCGCTACTCTAATCACTGCTGCTTGCCCTCTACGTTTTAGTGCAATACATAAAAAAATAATTAATGTTCCCAATCATACCTTAAAGGTTGAACTTTACGATCCCGATCGAAAATAATTTATTAGCTCACCATTCAGGAGAGTAGGAGACGGGAGACAGGAGACTCCGAGACAGGGGACTCCGAGACAGGGGACAGGAGATTATTTTTATTTATTCTCCTCACCTCCCCACACCCCACACCCACACCCTACACACAACAACCAAAACCCCACACCCCACAACCCCCACCCAAACACCCACAAACCACCACCCCACACCCACAACCACAACCCCAAACCCCAAA
>NZ_JAPZQJ010000503.1:0-13319 GCF_027530405.1 Microcystis sp. LE19-41.2A
CCCTTATATAGAAAAGCATTTAGCGATTTTTGTCAATTGTTTTTGCTCTAGAGCGAACTAATCAATTAAGTCTCTTGCCAGATAAGGATTTAGTCGATTTATGCCCCCCTATCGAACCATACCAAGTAACGAAGAACCATACTTTTTTATGTATATCGATAAAACCCTTAATAATCCATTCACCTTCATTAGTTGACACAGTTTGAGCAAAGGAAGAAGTTTGATGTTGTAAAAGTTGCAAAAAATGTTCTGGAGTCATAAATCTCTCAGATAATCAGTGGCTTTTGATAAGCTGTTCAGTCTCTAAATTTCCGAGCAGATCGAGAAAAGGCAAGGGTTTCAACACCGTTCACCCACGATTTAAATTGCGAACAGCTTATACACTGTGTAGTTTACACGCTCTAGAGTAAAGAATAGTAAAAACTTCTACTGTTAAATCTTGACCATCGAGATAGTCCTTCTCTAATCCAGCTTATCCCAGAAACCATGAGACTCTTGCTAGAACAAATGAACTAAAAAAAATCTCTCGTCACCATTCTTGTCAGAATTATGAGAATTACGTTACATTTAGTTAAGATTTAATTGGCTGCGGGGATTAATCTCGAAAAAATAACGTAAAATCCTTGACAAAAACAGCTAAATGAGTTAAGCAAAAATCTTTATCCTAGAACCACTAAACAAACATGAAACTATCCTGGAAAACGATTTTACTGTGGACATTGCCCGCCCTTGTGGTCGGTTTTTTCCTCTGGCAAGGCACTTTTGCCACGGCCACCGGTAATATCGGCAATAACACCGCCACTACCCGCATGACCTACGGACGCTTTCTAGAATACCTAGACAGTGGTAGGGTTGTTAGCGTCGATCTCTACGAAGGGGGCCGAACCGCGATCGTACAGGCCCTAGATCCAGAACTAGAAAACCGAGTACAACGCCTACGGGTCGATTTACCGGCCAATTCCCCCGATTTAATCGCCCGTTTACGGGATTCTAAAATTAGTTTCGATGCACACCCGATGCGGAATGACGGCGCTTGGTGGGGATTCCTCGGTAATCTACTTTTCCCCTTTTTGCTGATTGCCGCTCTCTTTTTCCTGTTCCGCCGTTCTAATAATATGCCAGGCGGCCCCGGTCAAGCGATGAGTTTTGGCAAATCAAAAGCTCGTTTCCAGATGGAAGCAAAAACCGGCATCACCTTTGATGATGTGGCAGGAATTGACGAAGCGAAGGAAGAATTACAGGAAGTCGTCACTTTCCTCAAACAACCGGAGAAATTTACCGCCGTTGGTGCCAAAATCCCCAAAGGAGTCCTTTTAGTTGGTCCTCCTGGTACGGGTAAAACCCTGTTAGCCAAAGCGATCGCCGGTGAAGCGGGTGTACCTTTCTTCAGCATTTCCGGTTCGGAATTTGTGGAAATGTTTGTCGGTGTCGGTGCTTCTCGCGTGCGCGATTTGTTCAAAAAGGCCAAGGAAAATGCTCCCTGTTTAATATTTATCGATGAAATTGACGCGGTAGGTCGTCAACGGGGTGCCGGTATCGGTGGCGGTAACGATGAACGGGAACAAACCCTGAACCAATTATTGACAGAAATGGACGGTTTCGAGGGGAATACGGGAATTATCATCATTGCCGCCACTAACCGCCCCGATGTTCTCGATTCCGCTCTCATGCGTCCGGGCCGTTTTGATCGCCAAGTAACCGTGGATGCACCCGATTTTAAAGGTCGTTTAGAGATTTTAGACGTTCACGCCCGCAATAAAAAGCTGGCCAACGACGTTTCCATCGAAGCGATCGCCCGTCGCACTCCAGGGTTTAGTGGAGCAGATTTAGCCAATTTACTCAACGAAGCGGCAATTTTAACCGCCCGTCGTCGCAAAGAAGCCATTACCCTCCTAGAGATAGATGACGCGGTAGATCGCGTTATCGCGGGTATGGAAGGTACTCCTTTAGTCGATAGCAAGAGCAAGCGCTTAATCGCTTACCATGAAGTGGGTCATGCGATCGTGGGTACGCTCTTAAAAGATCACGATCCCGTCCAGAAAGTGACTCTGATTCCCCGGGGACAGGCCCAGGGTTTAACTTGGTTCACTCCCAACGAAGAACAGGGTTTAACCACGAAAGCTCAGTTAATGGCCCGGATTTCCGGTGCTTTAGGTGGTCGGGCGGCCGAGGAAGAAATCTTCGGCTATGATGAGGTGACTACCGGTGCCGGTGGCGATTTACAGCAAGTCTCTGATATGGCGCGTCAGATGGTGACTCGTTTCGGGATGAGCGATTTGGGTCCTTTGTCCCTAGAAAGTCAAGGGGGTGAAGTGTTCCTCGGTGGCGGTTTGATGACTCGTTCCGAGTATTCTGAGAAGGTCGCTACTCGCATCGATGATCAGGTGCGATCGATCGTGGAACACTGCCATGAAATTTCTCGGCAAATTGTCCGCGATCATCGCGAAGTGATCGATCGAGTGGTGGACCTGCTGATCGAAAAAGAAACGATCAATGGGGAAGAATTCCGGCAGATTGTGGCTGAATACGCCTACGTTCCCGAAAAAGAACAGTTTGTACCACAGTTATAGGTTGATTTCAATCTATAGGCGATCGGGTGGGTTAAAGCTCACCCGATTTTTTTATCCCAATTAAGGGTTCAAAAGCTGCAAAAATAAGGATTAAATTGCCTAAAATCTGTAAATATAGCGTTTCCCAATCTCATGAGGTACACCAAAATCTTAACTCCTGAATCCCGAATCCTGACTCCTGAATCCTGAATCCCGAATCCTGACTCCTGACTCCTGACTCCTGACTCCTCAAAACCTAAGACTCTGTACCTCACAACTATGGGAATTGCTATAGACAATTTAATTGATTATTATTCTCATTCTTAATTCTCCTGACTACTGACTACTGGCTACTGACTCCTAACCCTAACAATAATTTTTTGATTTTTACAATTAGTCGTCATCATCATCGTCATCGTCTTTTTTATCCCGTTGATTATTGCCGTCTTTTTGCTGCTTTTCCCCGTCTTTATCGCTATCTTCGTCTTTTTGCGGGGATTCCACCGTGGTAGGGACGTTTTTCGGTTCTTCGGCTTCTTTTCCTCCCTGACAAGCACCTAAAACCGTAGTCAAGGTTAACAGAATCAGCAAAACTAAGGATTTCATTTTCATGGTCTTTCTCCCCACTCGATCGATAAATATAACAATTTTAAGACTTTTGGGCGGTGGATAGTTTGGCCAATGCCAAGAAAGTGCATTCCCAGACTAAACGGGGTTGAACGTAGGCTAACAGCTGCCGGCGGGTTTTTTCCAAGATTTCTAAAATCGATCGCTCTCGTCGTCGTTGCCAATCCTCATACTGAAGATAACTCACATACCATAATTGGGTTTCCGTGTCAAGAGTTTGAGCAATAATTTTGGCTAATTCCAGTGCTTGGGAGAGTTTTAGGGGAAATTTGCTCAAAGATCGCGGTAAATCTTGGGGGAGACTGTCGAGAAATTCTAAAGCGGCGATCGCTTCTCCGGGGCTACCTTGGGCTAAACCGAGAATTGCCGGATAATTGAGAACGCGAGCTTGTCCGTTAGAGCGGAGGACTTGAGCGAGATTTTCTTCCGAAAGACGCTGAAAAGGGATATGTTGACAGCGAGAAACGAGAGTGGGTAGTAAAGAGGAGGGACTGGGAGCAATCAGGATTAAAGTGGCTTTTCCCGGTTCCTCAAGCGTTTTTAAGAGGGCATTTGCCGCCGATTCCGTCATGGTGTCTGCTTGCTCGATCACCACCACAGAGCGGGACGATTCCAGGGGAGGACGACTTAAAAAGTTAGTAATCTCGCGAATTTGTTCGATGCGGATTTGCGGGGGAGCTTTACGCTTGAGATTGCTTTCCTGTGCTTCTTTTGCGGTGAGCAGTTTGCCTTGGTGTTGATAAGTGGGTTCAATCCAGAGTAAATCGGGATGATTGCCCCCTAAAAAGCGTTTCAGGATTAATTCCCTTGTTTCCGGAGATCGATCTCTAGTTAACAAGTCTTGACAGAAACATTTTGCTGCTAGATTGCGTCCAATCCCCTTAGCGCCGGCGAATAAGTAAGCGGGAGCGATCGAATTGACTTCAAGCGCTCTTTGTAGTAGTTCAATGGCCTGATTTTGACCGATTAACCTTGACCAATTTATCATCTTTTCCCTGCCATGGCTCGCTATTGCTGTTCCTATTTTGTCGGGATTTCTCCTCATCAGACCGGGTTTTTATACGATGATATATTAAGTTTGGGTGAATTTGAAATCATCAAGCGCCGGACCGATGTCTTGCTTTTATCGGAAGTTCCTAACGATGCTTTCTTTCCCCAGTTAGTGAAAGTGGAATTGTTTATTCATCCTCCCACTAGCTCGGAACTTCAGATCGATTTATTGGTAAAAAATCATGAATTGCCCCTGAGAACTAATAATCGTTGTCGGCAATTTTTCCAATCTATTCACCAGATTATTACCAACAATTATCAAGGTCAATCCCTGACCAGAATTACCGCTTAACCCGATTTGTTCCTGTCTCCGTCAACTGACAAAGACAGGGACAAAATACCATCTTATAGCAGTTATCTTAATGGTGAGGTGGGAAGTCTCTAGTTTTTGGGAACGCCAGAACAGTAGCTGGTCATCCAGAGATGATACCAAATTGGGTGCATCTCAATTTGGTCGAAATATCTATATTAGAGCGTTTCTCCTAAAGATGAAGTGTAACCCAATTTAGTATAATGTTTATTCACTTTTCCTGGTAACGCTGGCCATCACCCACGCCAGATAACTTCTGCATCATAGCGATCCAGTTTCGACGGTCGGTGTGCATGGGCTTTGTTAGACTAAGAGCCCACAATCTCAGGAATTGGGCTCTCCCAGGTTTGGTGGGTAAAATGTATTCTAAGATACATTCCTCCTAGCGAGGGAGTGGAAGGAACCACAGAGACACAGAGGACACAAAGATCGATCGATCTAGGTCTATGTCCTCTGGCAATAACAGAAAGGAAAATTGTTAGAGTAATTTCTGTTGTTCAGCTTCCTGAAGAGTTTGATGTAGATGATAAAGAGTAATTAATATTGTCAATCCTAAAATGAGAGACAAGATTGGCAAAGAAACTATCTCCACTCCTACACCATGTTGACGCATTAGATAAGGAAAATAACTGAAGAGAGATACAAGATTAATAATAATTGGCACGAAAAAATAACGGGGGTAATAAAAACCAAAAATAATGGAAATAACATCGGCAGCAAAAAAGTATCTTTCGTGCATCTTCGGCAGTACATAAGGGACAACCAAGACTGAGATAAGAGCCAGTTGAATCATTACTGGTGTAGTAATTTTAAGGTGACTTTTGTAAATTATGTAAACGAGGTACACAATAACAGTTACTGTCAGCAATGATCCCAGGGGAACAACCCTTGAATAAAATTGATTGGAAATCCATAGATATAGATTAGGAGCATTTAATGTCAGATATTTAAATGTTCCGGCTTGATTGAGATAAATTGACAATAAACTGTTTATTGATCTGCCTGCCATCCAACTTGGAACTAGAGAGATAAAATATACTAAGGGAACAATTAATAATGAAGACCAAGAGATATATTTTTTGACACCAAGCATGATTAAAAAAGGCGCAAAAAACATTGCTTGTTGCTTAAAAGAAACAGCGATACCAAAACATATTAATCCTAATATATTTCGCTCAATAGCTAGATAATAGAGACAGGCAACTAACCAAAATGTATAAAGCATATCTGTCTGTCCCCAGTAAGAACTATTCAAAAAAACTGTAGGGGAAAACAAGACAATAATAGCAGCAATAATTGGTAATTTGCCTCTAGAATATTTGAGGCGAACTAGCTTATAAACAAAAAAAGCACAGAGAAAATCAAAAAGGATTGTAATCAGCTTGATAGCAAGAATTTTAGGCAAACTAGAATAAATATAAGAAGCAATAACCATTAAATACAAGTAAGGAGGATTGTAGTTAGCAAAATCATATTTAAAAGCACTAAATCCTCCGTTCTGGACGATAAAATCATACCACTTACTGTAATATTTCATATCCGAGGTTGAGTTTTGCCAGCGACTCAGCCGTAGTAAAAAGGCAAGAATTACACTAATTATCACAATGGTTTGATTTTCAAATCTGCGCCAGAAACTTTGTAGTAAATTCATGAAAAATAACCTAATTAAACATCAAATATTAAGTGTAAGTAGCTGGTTGTAATTAAATATGAAACTTGGGATGGGCATCTTGGGCTCTTCTCGACTTTGTGTGATAATTTTTGCTTATGGAATCGTGAAATGCTTACTGGGCAAGACTTTTAGGACTATTTTGCGGAAGAAACTATCAGTATAGACCTCGTTTCCACACAGAAACCAGAAGAGCCCATCTTGCCCGTCCACAGGAACTAGAAGCCTCTTCCACTGTCTAACAACTGTAACTGTTCAGGGGGGGGGTGTCAAGCAGCCAGTGGTATTGACCCTGTGGAAGGACTCTCCTGGAGCAGCAGAGAGGGAGAATTATACTAAATCCAGTTATTAAAAACTGATTATCTATTCTCTTCCTTAGTCGATGTGAGCGGGGGAAATTGACGACGTAAAAGCAAGGAATTACTCACTACCATAACCGAACTAAAAGCCATCAAAGCTGCTGCTAGGGCCGGACTGAAAGCTAGACCCCAACGGGGCAGTAATAAACCACCGGCAATGGGAATAGCAAAGGTATTATAACCCAAAGCCCAAAAAAGATTTTGTCGGATTTTTTGCCATGTAGCCAGACTTAAATGCAGAGATTGTACCACATCCTCTAGGCGATCGCTAATTAAAACGATCCCAGCCGTTTCCATGGCCACTTCCGTGCCACCGGCCAGAGCAATACCGATGTTAGCCTGTCCTAGTGCGGGAGCATCATTGATACCATCCCCGACCATAGCCACGATTTTGCCCTCTTTTGTCTGTAGGTCGGCAATTAAGGCGGATTTTTCGGTGGGGGCAACTTCGGCATAAAATTGGCTAATACCCAAACTATTAGCGATCGCTGTCACCACTTCTTGGCGATCACCACTGAGTAAAATCACCTCTAAACCGAGTTTTTGCAACTGATTAACGGTTGTTTGAGCATCGGGACGTAATCGATCCTGAAAAGCGATTGCGCCGAGTAATTGTTCTTCCATCCCCAGATAAATCACCGTTTTACCCGCTTGTAAAAGCTCTTGAATGCCCAGGATAGTTTCATCGATTTTAATGCCGTTCTGGGCTAACCATTGCCGATTTCCCAGAACAATTTTCGACCCCTGCACCCTTGCCGAAACTCCCAATCCGGCCACAGTTTGAAAATCTTCCCCCGTCAGGTTAGTAGGGGGAGTAACCGCGTCTAAAATCGCCTGAGCGAGGGGATGATTAGTGCCACTCTCCACTACTGCCGCTAATTGTTGAATTTCCAGGGGATTAAGGATAGAAAAACTCAAACAATCGGTAATTTCTGGATGACCTTGGCTAAGGGTTCCCGTTTTGTCAAAAACCACCGTTTGCAGTTGCGAGACGGTTTCCAAAACATCGCCCCCTTTAATTAAAATGCCCCGTTCGGCTGCTAAACTGGTTCCCACCAGTAGGGCCGTCGGTGTGGCTAAACCGAGAGCGCAGGGACAAGCGACCACAAGCACAGAAATCGCTAATTTTAGGGACAAAAGTAGGGGAGAAGTGGGTTGAATCATCTCGTGGTGTCCTGTGGTTGACCCTAACACCTCTGGAAACAGCCTAGTTCCCCAAAAATACCAAAAGAGCAGCACAATTAGGGCAATTATCATGACTCCGTAGGCAAAATAACCCGCTACCCGGTCCGCTATCTTCTGTACTGGGGCCTTGCGAGTTTGGGCTGATTCCACGGCTGCGATAATCTTAGCTAGGGTGGTATCAGTCCCCACCTGACGAGTTTGCACCGCAATCGCACCAGAGAGATTGAAACTGCCAGCAATGACTAGATCTCCCATTTCCTTGACCACCGGCAGCGATTCCCCCGTTAATAAAGCTTCATCTACCGTGGTTCTTCCCTGAATAATCTCCCCATCCACGGGAATTTTTTCTCCGGGTAAGACGCGCACCCATTCCCCGACGCGCAGCTGTTCCACGGGAATGGCCACGCCCACACGGTCATCTGTACTACCAATCAGGTGAGCCACTGCCGGTTGTAGGGAAGTAAGCGCTTCTAGGTCTGCGGCTGCGCGATGACGGGAATGCGCTTCTAGAGTCCGTCCGAGGAGAATAAACCCTAACAGCATGACCGGTTCATCGAAAAAGCACTCTAGACCGAGATTAGGCAAGATAAGAGCCAAACAACTGGCTATATAGGCGCTACCTGTGCCTAAACTAACGAGAGTGTTCATATTTGGCATCCCGTGCCGTAATCCGCGCCAACCATCGATGAAAATATCGCGGCCGGGGAATAAAATGGCTAGGGTGGCTAAAGTCCAGTGAAAAGCAATACTTTGAAAGATGGGGATTTCTGGTCCCCCGATGTGGTGTAAGTGACCAATCAGGGAAAAAACCAGTAAACAACAAGCGATCGCTAATCGGTATAATTGTTGTTGCTGTTCTTTTTGTTGGTTTTGCCGACGTTGATTTTGTTGAGAAAGGGGAGTCGATGAGCTGCGCGGTTGGGTGGGGAATCCAATCGCGGTTAATTTTGCGGCTAACTGCTCTGGTGCGATCGCTTCTGGTTGGTATTCAATCACGGCAATTTCCGTGATTAGGTTAACTTGGGCCGATTTTACCCCTTGATTTTGGCTGAGTTGTCTTTCTACGGCACTCACACAGCCGGCGCATTTCATGCCTTTTACGTCTAGAGTAGCGGTTTTTAGTCCAGTTTCGGCGGCTAGGATCATAGAAAAAGTAGGCAAGGATGGTCTTTACTTCTATCCTAGAAATTATCGACGGATTTTTAAACTATTTTGGCCTGTAGGGTTACAGATAGATGAAATTTCATTACAGATAGCTGAAATTTCAGGTAGCCGATCTTGTAGGGTGCGTTAATGAAATGTAACGCACCTTATCTAATGTTCAAAATTCCTGCGTTACGCTGACGCTAACACACCCTACTGGACTGTTTGAGTGCGATCTTGTAGGGTGGGTTAATGAAATGTAACGCACCTTATCTAATGTTCAAAATTCGTGCGTTACGCTGACGCTAACACACCCTACTGGACTGTTTGAGCTAATTTGGTGTATTAGAAAAATGCTATAAATTCTATAATCTAAGACTTTAAGCCGAAATCTATCGCCCTATTTTAGCTGAAACAATCCACTACATTTGATACATTTATATTGCTTAATCATCCCAAAAACCTTCAGGCTTGGCTATACGTTCACCACTACCCCAATCCTGGGGATAAATTCCTTGAGCGATAAACCGATGGATACTGGAATATTGCCAATCTTGAGGATTTTCACAGAAACCATGCCGCACTGGATTGTCATGAATATAATCGCAATGTGTTGCAAAATCTTGTTCATCTCGGATTAAATGCTCCCAAAATCGGCGTTGCCAAAGATTCCCTTCTCCTCGTTTTTGCCGTGATCGAGAAACTTCACGATTAACCCCCAATGCCTGCCCATAATGGTTTGTGACATAAGTTTTGATTAATCGTAACCTTACCGAAAAATCTTGATCATCATCTGGTAACGTCCATAAACAATGAAAATGATCAGGTAATAGAACAAAAGCATCAATCACAAAAGGATATTTCACTCTAACCTTTTCGATTCCTTGCCTAAGCGCTTTTCTAGCCACATCACAACAAAGCCAAGGCTCTCTCTGATAAGTGACTTGAGTAATAAAGAAAGTCCCTCCAAATACATGAGGTCTTCGATAATTAGACATTTGGATCGTAGAGTGTATTAATGAAATGTACAACTTGAATGATAATCAACAAATTCGTGCGTTACGCTAACGCTAACACACCCTACATCATATCGATCTTGAAGATTAAGTGCGATGCCGCTCTTGTAGCCGATCTCGTAGTAACGCACCTTATCTAATGTTCAAAATTCGTGCGTTACGCTAACGCTAACACACCCTAGTGGACTGTTTCAGCCGTAGGGTGCGTTCCCTAATGCGGGATTTTTGAGAACGCACCATGCACATTGATTGAAGCTGTGAGGTTAGGTGCGGTGCCGCTCTTGTGGGCCCAGTTGAGGAATGTTAGCGAAGATTCCCAATGTTTAGGTTAAAATAGAGAGGCAAAAGTTGCCACAGGGTCGCTTCAATGACAGTTCGACAACCCCGCTACAGCAAAGAAGAATTTGCCCGACGTGGACACGAAGTCTATGAGTCTCAGGTACGCTCCCAAATCGAGGAAGGGAATCATGGGAAGATTGTAGCAATAGACATCGAAACAGGGGCTTTTGAAGTGGCTGACGACAGCCTAACAGCTGCTAAACAACTGTTAATACGTTTTCCTGATGCACAAATATTTGGTATTCGCATTGGACATCGTGCCGTCCATCGTTTTGGCTTTCGTTCCCCCAGTGTGTCGCCATGATGATGGGGAGCGTCAATTCGCGCCGAGAAGCAATTATTCAATTCGTAGTGCTAGGCGAAAATCACCAGAGGCAAGCGATTAAAGCAGTTATTGACACTGGTTACACTGGATTTCTCACGTTGCCTTCCGCTATCATTACAACACTAGGATTAACGTGGTATATGCAAGAAGAGGGAATCTTGGGCGATGGAAGCCTCTGTATGTTTAACGTATTTGAGGCAACTGTGATCTGGGATGGTCAGATCAAATCTATTGAAATCAATGAGTCAGAGACAGATACATTAGTTGGTATGGGTTTACTTGATGGCTATGAGTTGAATATTCAGGGTTTTGCTGGGGGATTAGTGACAATTAAACCTTTGTCATAGTCTCTAGTTAGGGTTTGCTGAAAAAGTTTTTCGTGGGGACAGGGTGTGGGGTGTGGGGTGTGGGGTGTGGGTTTTTACCCATTTTCACCCACATTCCGCACCCTCAACTGTCACAGATCAAAAAAGCCATTAAAGTAGTACATAATAACTAAAATTAATTCAAAGGTTAAAAGGGTTAATGAGAATATCTAGCATTAAAAGGGGTATGGAGCGAGAAAGAGAAAATTCAAGAGAAAAAAATAATTGTTCAGAAAACAAGAAATAATTGATTACAATAAGTAGTCGTGCAAAATTAATTTCCTAGTGAAGATAGGCAAGAGGCAAGGGGCAAGAGGCAAGAGCGGGGTTAGATATGTGTAATTAATTTTGCTTAGGTACTTAGAAGTAGTGGAGGAATCTGTTGTGAAATTAAAACCCCAAGAAATAGAAATTCAGAACATAGACCATCTAGGGATAGTGGCAGGAATAATAGACTCAATCGGAATAGTAGAAATAATAAACGAATTGATAGGAGTCGAAAAAGACGAAAAAGTAAATGCAGGTCAAGTAGTAAAAGCCATGATAATCAACGGGTTAGGATTTGTTTCCCAACCCTTATATATGTTTCCCGAATATTTTGAAACAATCGCCTGTGAACATCTAATAGGAACAGGAGTAAAACCAGAATATCTCAACGACGATAAATTGGGGAGAGTCATGGATAAACTATTTATAAAAGGATTAGATACAATATTTTTCATCATCGCAGTAAAAGCCGCCCAAAAATTTGGAGTATCACTATCAACATCACATCTAGACTCATCATCAATCCACGTACATGGGCAGTATAACACTAGCTTACCAGAAGTAATATTTGAGAATCAAAAAATAGGAAATAACCAAGAATTAGAAGAAATAGCAGTAAAATCACCAAAAGAAATAACCATCACTTATGGTTATTCTCGTGACCATCGGCCGGACTTAAAACAGTTCATCATAGAAATGATATGTTCAGGAGATGGAGACATCCCAATATTTTTGAAACTAGCATCAGGAAACCAAGCAGACTCATCATGTTTTGGTCAAATAGCAGTAGAATATCACAAACAATTAGAAGTTAATAGTCTCATGGTTGCTGACTCTGCCTTATATACAGAATCAAACCTGAAAATGATGTCAGATTTACAGTGGTTATGTGGAGTACCATTAAGCATAAAAGCAGCAAAATCATTAATATCAACAATACCAGAATCAGAATTTATTGATAGTACAATACCAGGATATAAATTAGTATCAAAAACCGAAAATTATGCAGGAATAGAACCAAGATGGTTAGTAGTACAAAGTCAAGAAAGAAGAGAATCAGACCTGCGTAAACTCACCCAAAAAATTACCAAAGCCGAATCAAAAGCGGTTCTTGATTTGAAAAAGTTATCACAAGAGAGATTTGCTTGTGAAGCAGATGCTATCAAGGCATTATCAAAATTATCAACCCAGTTCAAATATCACCAAATTAACGAAAGTAAGGTTACTCCAGCCAAATCTAATAAAAAAGATTCTCTAAATGAAATATCCTACCAAATATCAGCTACAGTCTGCCAGGATGAAAGTAAAATTAATACAGAATTGCTGAGTGCAGGACGTTTTATTATTGCTACGAATGTTTTAGATTCACAGGAACTTAGTGATGATTCTATGCTCAGGGAATATAAAGCTCAACAATCATGTGAACGGGGGTTTGGTTTTCTCAAAGACCCATTATTTTTTGCAGATAGTATTTTCCTTAAAAGTCCTGAGAGAATAGAGTCTATGGGAATGATTATGGGTTTATGTCTCTTGGTTTATACATTGGCTCAACGTCAAATTAGAAATGCTCTGAAAGAGTCTAAATCAACAATTAAAAATCAATTAGGTAAAGCAACTAATTCCCCTACTTTACGCTGGATTTTTCAATGCTTTCATTGTATTCATTTGATTACACTCAATCAGGAGGAACATATTTCTAATTGGAATAAGGACAGAGATTTTATCTGGCGTCTTTTACCAGATGATTGTTTACGTTACTATCAATTAGCCACCTAATTATTATCTCTATCAATTTAATTTCTATGAGTGAATATGAGCTAATATCTTTGATTTATAGCTCCATTTTACTATGTCTATAATTTAGTTTTTTACTTTAATTGATTATTCTAAATTATGATTTATCTCTTGGATTTCTTCTTTTATTTATCTGTTGACTCCTCTAGGTGGTGTTAATTCTTATTGCTCCTTATTGAGAATAGGTTTTGATGCCATTTTTGGTGCTTTACTGTTTCTCAAATGCCTTTTTTCGCTCCTTATGTTTATTTTTATGCTCACTTTGATTTTTTCTCTCCGTAATTTCTCTCTGTGACAGCTTAGGGTGCGGAATGTGGGTTG
>NZ_JAPZQJ010000286.1:0-4945 GCF_027530405.1 Microcystis sp. LE19-41.2A
TTTGGACTTTTTTCCCCTCAAAAAGTGCCAGCCATTGCGGGGATCGGGGGAAAATTCAGGTACTTTTTCCCTGAAAATTAGGTAGTTGACCACCTCAAAACTGGTAAAACCCCACACCCCACACCCCACACCCCACACCCTGCCACCACCGAAAAGCTTTTTCAGCAAACCCTATTTAACTCCCAACAATTCCACATCGAAAAGTAAAGTCGCGTTGGCAGGAATCACCCCACCGGCACCCCGCGCACCATAACCCAATTCTGGGGGGATAATTAAGGTACGCTGCCCACCGACTTTCATCGATGCGACTCCTTCATCCCATCCTTTGATCACTTGACCAACTCCAATGGTAAAGGTAAAAGGTTGATTGCGATCCTTGGAACTATCGAATTTTTTGCCGTCTGTGAGGGTTCCCGTGTAGTGAACAGTCACTTTTTGACCTTTTTGAGGACTTTCTCCAGTTCCTTCCACGATATCTATGTATTTTAGTCCCGAATCGGTGGTGACTGCTTGATCTAAATCCATGGAGATGATTTCCTTATTAATAGTTTGAGTGATAGCGGGTGGATCGATTTCTGCGGCGATCGCATTGGTTTTTTCCCCTCCACCAAAGAGGGAAGCAACGATTAAAAATAAGCCACAAACCGCAATAATAGCAAAACTGAGCAAGATTTCGCGCATTGATTTCATAGTTCCCTAACGCCAGAGTTTATTCTCTAAGTCTCTCACCTGCCGTTCTAATCTATCAATCCTTCCCCGCAGTTCATCCATTTCCGATTGTCGGGGAACCCCTAAATCCTGCAAGATATTGCGGATATAGCGTTCTAAGTTATTCTCGAAGCTCCCTTGTTCAGACTTCATCTGTGTCATCAGATCATCGACAAAGTTTTTAGCCTGATCGGAATTGATTTTACCGTCTTTTACTAATTCGTCGCTCACTTCTTTGATCTTTTCTGCCACCATGGAAGTAGTACCAATACCCATCAGCAGCAATTGTTTAATCCAGTCGCTATTATCCATTGTTTTCACACTTTTCAAGGAGACGGGGATAAAAATATCCCTATTCCATTATGGACTTTTGCGGCGGTAACGGCAGAGCGATCGAGCAGATAACCCGCCAAGGCTATCCCGGTGGAACTACCCCCATCTAGGTTTAAACCGTCCTTTGCCGACATTAACAGCAAAATTCGGGCTAATTCGCCTAAAGTTGCCCCCCGTCCCCCGACACGATTATGGATAGCCACTAGCAAAATTTTTCCTTCTCGGCTGACTGCGATCGCACTGCGGGAAGCTTGTTGATTTTGGAATGCCGGACTAAATTTTTCGGCATTTCCATCCAAAACTATGCGCCCATTCTGCAATAATAGGGGGCCAGCACCTAAAATCTGAGGATAATTAGCAAAATCTCCCGGTAGGGTGACGCTATCGAGGTTGACTCTTTCACCAATATTTAAACTAATATCTGTCTTTCGGCAGATGACTAAATAGCCGTTTTCCGGTATGTTTATACTATCCTGTGGGAAAAGATTATTTAATTTCTCCGTCACGCGATCGCCTTGAACGACTAACCCGGTTTCGCGCTCGGTGAGGGGATGATAATTACTCCCCCAATCGCGAGTATAACGACTGCAGCCGGCTGTCAGGAAAGCACTATTTAACTGGGTTAGGGGAAAACGTTGTCCGGTGGCAGTAATGAGAGTTTCCTCTAAACTGAGGCGATCGATCCTGATTTTACCACGATTATCCCATGCGATCGCTCCTCGGTTTAAAATTGGTCCAGATAACCATTTGCCATCCACACGAATTGCTCCCAAAGGTAACTGATTATTACGATTAAAAAAGCCGCCATTAATCATCGCTACCGCATTACTTTCGCTATTAATCGTGATCAGGGGATTAGTGCCGCGCATTGAGGTGGAATTAGCGGTAATCGGTTTAATAGTTATCTGAGGATTTCTGGGATCGATTTCTAACCAAGTCACGGGAAACCAATCTTGATCTAACTGGATATATTTTTGATTCCAGATTAACCCTGGTTGCCAAACAATGCGCTTTTCATCCATAGCATCGGGACGAGAATCAATGATAATTCGGGGAGGATTATCCACACTGCTGATCTGTAATCCGTAGGCAGTGGGAAGGTTAACTTTTAAACGACTGATCACCCCATTATTTTCTAAGGAAGTGATCTGAGTGGCTAAGTTATTATTAGAGTTGCCTAGATCATCTTCATCGTTATTTTGATTACTGTTACTAACAGTTTTGGGTTGAAACCTAGAGATAAGCGATTGCTGGGCATTTCCTTCTAGGGTAATCACTGCTTGATTTTTTGCCTGACTAACTTGCCAAAAGGTCGGGCGATCAAGTTGAATAATAATCCTCTGTACTGCCCCATAATTTTCTAGCTGAATATCTTCAATCTGAGGAGCAGGAAAGTTAATATTTAAACTATCGCCATTAATAGTGGTTGTTGCCCCCATTTTTAGTAAAATATCCGTAACGTCTAACCAGCGATCGGGATTGATCAAATTAGCCGATAAAGTTTGTAAATTAAACCAGCTTATCGGTTGCTTTTTCGGATCATTTGTGCTAAGAAAATCCATGCCGAATAATTGTCTTGCTCCCGTGTCACTCATGGCAATTCTGGTACTATTTGCTGCTGTCCACTGTCGCCAAGAAACGGGCAAAGAACGACCATTAAGAATAATTGTTCGTCCCTGTTGCTGGTTTGATAAATCCCTAGCAGCTAAAGTTATTGGTGATCTATGATCGGCTAAAGATATAGCTGGACTGGCGATAATTATCAAGGAAGTTACCGTTAAACAGATAGATGATAAATTCAGATAATTTAACTGCATAATTATCTCCCTAAATTACCTTGGTTAAGATGATAAAGAGCAATGATTTTTTCCGTGACTTCTGTAATACTGAGATGATCGGTATTAACTTCGATCGCATCTGTGGCTTTTCGCAGGGGTGCTAGGGAGCGATTACTATCCAAATAATCCCTTTTTTCAATCTCTTGGGTTAATTCTGCGAGACTAATACCCCCATTTCCCTGCGCTTCTAAGTCTTTTAATCTCCTTCTCGCTCTTTCTTCGGGTGTCGCTGTCAAGAAAATCTTTAATTCCGCTTCTGGAAAAACATTAGTACCAATATCTCGACCTTCCACAACTATTCCCCCCGACATTCCCAGCTGTCTTTGCAGGGTGACTAACTGCTGTCGCACCGCTTTTTGAGCGGCAATTCTGGACACTTGCGCGGTAATTGCGGGAGAGCGAATCTCTAAAGTCACATCCTGCCCATTAATCTTCACTATAGTCACATTTTCGGGATTATCGGCGGGGATTATTGCTATCTTCGCTAAAGATAATAACTCGGCGATGGCCGCTTCTGCGGACAAATCCAGACCGGAATTCACCACTAACCATGTCACTGCGCGATACATCGCACCGGTATCGAGATAGGTTAACCCCAATTTTTCCGCTACTAAGCGCGTTACCGTCGATTTTCCCGCTCCAGCAGGCCCATCAATAGCGATAACTGCCCGACGTTGACGCAAGATAATATTATCAATTAAACGGGTTTGACCGATCGATCCTGCGATCGCTAACAGTCCCCCTGTCTCGATCTGCTCGATCGGTTGTAAACTCTGGGGATGGACTAAATCCAGATACTGACAGCGAAATTCTGGTACTCTGTCGAGATTTTTTTGCACAATAGCCAGTAGTTTTTCCCTTTGTCTTTCCCCTAAACGAAAACTTTCGAGAGCTAATTGCAAACTTTGGGCGATAATTGTCGCTTTTTCCCTTTCTGTGGCTGATAGATACTGATTGCGAGAACTAACGGCTAATCCCGATGTTTCTCGCACTGTAGCACAAGCGCGAATCTCGATCGCTAAATTTAAATCTCTGACTAATTGCCGGATAATCGCTAACTGTTGGGCATCCTTTTCGCCAAAATAGGCGATCGTCGGTGCAATAATATTAAACAACCGCGTGACAATTGTGGCTACTCCCTGAAAATGTCCCGGACGAAAAGCACCACATAACCCGCTAGTCAGAGAAATCGGGGGAACAACTGCGGTTATCTCCTCAGAATCACCAATTCCTAAAGTTTCCGCACTGGGAGCAAAAATAGCAGCAACTCCCAAGGATTCACACAGTTGGCGATCGCTTTCAAAGGTGCGGGGATAGCGAGAAAAATCCTCTGTAGGGCTAAATTGTAGAGGATTAACAAAAATACTAACCACAGTCACCTCCGCTTCCGTCACTGCGCGTCGAATTAGACTAGCATGACCTTTATGGAGAGCGCCCATGGTTGGCACGAGGGCAATACTGTGATCAGGGCGATAATCAGCCAAAAAAGTGCGTAAACCGGGGATTGTCGTGAATATTTGCACAGGGTTCACTCCTTTAATAGCCTATTCCACTACTATTCGCCATTCGTGCAGTTAATACTCCACATAGCCATTTTTAATCAGGGGATGCTGCCCGATGATCGATTCGGCTGCTTCCGGGGAATCGGCTTTAAATAATAACATCCCATCGCCTCTTTCTAGCCAATAACTTGTTTTTGTCTCCCGTCCTGTCTTGAAAGAGGGTGTAGGGTGTAGGGTGTGGGGTGTAGGGAAAGAAACCTCTTTCATCTGTGGGGGTGAAAATTTTTTCATCGGGACTGACTTGATTAAACGCTGCACACAAGTAGGGAGGCACAATTATTTGTAGGATGGGTTAGCGGTAGCGTAACCCATGCGGGTGTTGGGTTTCATGCTTCAACCCAACCTACGTTCATCTTATATTTAACCCACATTCCGCACCCTAAAGTGTCACATTGAAAATTTTATCTAAATCGTCAAAACGATTGCCGGCTCTGAATTACAGGCTAATTTGGTTGCCCAGCAGATGCACAATTAGCCCTAAAAATCTGATAACTCTGATACCAA
>NZ_JAPZQJ010000155.1:0-12974 GCF_027530405.1 Microcystis sp. LE19-41.2A
TTGAGGGGGTCAATTACCTAATTTTCAGGGAAAAAGTACCTGAATTTCCCCCTGATCACTCCCATGCCAGGCACTTTTGGATTTCAAAAAGGTCTAAAAGTCTTATCCAACAAGGTTTTTAGATTTATTCAGCAAACCCTACCTATTTCTTGGATCAAGGGAACGAACGACAAAAATACCGATGGCTTTGTCCACTTTAGTGATATATTTTTCTAGGTCTTTAGCAATGGTAACTTGACCAGCAGGAGAGGCATGAATTAAGCCAATTTTGCCATCGGGAAAGCGATAAACTAGACCGGTATGGGTGGTATCTAAACCAGCAATATTAGTCACGACACCGATAATATCGCCTGCTTGTAGTTGTGGATAAATGGCTTTAATCTTAGGGGTGGGAATATAGGTTATGGATAAGCTTTCTAATTGCTGTTCTACCTGTTGAATACAATCATAATTACTTTGAGTTTTTAACTGGGGATATAGAGGGCGATTTTTGCTCATAAAGTTGAGCTTTTTGTCAAGAGTAATTCCCCCTAATTTGGCAGTAATATTTTCTAGATTACCTCGTTTTTGGTTGTCATTAATCCAATCGGAGAAGTAATGCAGACGACTACAATAACCGTCGAGAATACCGTGGCGATAACGTTGATTTAAAACCTGTTGACTAAAAGCAGAATACTGATAATTTTTTAAAGCAAAATTGTGACTCAAAGCGAGAACTGTTTCCACAAACAGGACACAATCAAACTCTTTTAAAGAGATAAATAATTTTTCTGTTGCCGAGCGATTGAGTAATCCTGCTTGATATTTTGCTCCTAAAAATTGAGTGGCGATATTCTGGATTATATCAGCCATGGGTAAGCGATCGAGTTGTTGATTTTGAGCGTACTGCACCAGTTTTTGATAATTAGGATCGCTGACTTCTTGAGCAAGAATAGTTTCCGATCGAGCTATACTCAAGGGAATTAAAACAGGATTAATTAATAAATAGGGTAAAGTTATCCAATTAAAAAACATTGTTGATCGGTTACTGAAAATAATAGGGTTTATCACCGACTAATACACATTAACTACCAGAGTTGTCAACTGTTAAAATCTGCTAGTGTTAGTTATTATTGTTTCATGTATTTTACTATTTATTCTACATAAAATTATTGTCGATATCCTCAAGTTATTGAGGACGTTGAACCCCACCGCGACGTTTAACTTTAAACCCATATGAATAAATTTCAGGTATATTAATTCGATCATCAATCTGACTTTCCACCACACCCAATTGTATTAGATATTGCACAATCCCTTCAGGTTCCTGAACGGGAGGTTTGTTTTCTTTTTCAGGACTCCATTTAGTTGAGCGCACAGCCTCTAAAAAAGTTTCTTTCGGCATAGGAGTTTTTAACCCTTCTAACTTAGTTTTTAGAGATTCTAACCAAGGATATTCTTCCTGTGCTAATTCTTTAATTCTATCCTCTGAAGTATCCATTAAAGCACTCTGGAGATCAGGGGGTTGTAGAAGGTATAGCTCGGTCAGTTGTTCAAAACGTTCTAATCTTTTGGCTGCCGCTAGGTCGAATAATTTTAGAAAAGAGCGAGGAGCAATTCTACCCCCAGTATCCTGAAGATGATTAGGTATCCATCGGTAGGTAATGCCTTTTTTAGGACTAGCTCCCATATATTTACCGATCATTTTTTCGATTAATTCTTCAAATAATCGTTCATCACTACTAACATTCCATCCTAGTTGGGTTGAGCTTTCATAAATTAAATTAGGGATCATCTGTAAATAGTCTCTCATTTCTTGATCGGAATTAGCTAACCGTTTAATCCAGAGTTGATAGAGCCAAGAGCGTTGCCATTCTAGCCGATGGGATTGTAATTTAGAAGCATCAGGAAATCCCAAAAATTCCTCTCTAAATAGGTCGGTACGAAGAAATATTTTTGGTCGAATTCTCTCCCAACGACGAGAGCGATCGAGCCAAAAAGCTAATAATTCTCTAATCGGATTAGCTAGAGCATTATAAGTAGTCAATAACCGATCCAATTCATCATAAGTAATAAATAGCCATTGGTCAGAACTAATTAATTGTTCGTCTAATTTGTCAAGAACATAATTTAGATGTTCAAAATTATCTTTAACTAAAATTCTCCATTCTGATAAAAGCGATAACCTATTTTTAAGAATAGTAGTAATATTTGGATCCAATTCTTGACCTATAATGCTGGCAATATCAGATTCTTGTTCCTGTAAAATGACACCTAAAATCAATCCTAACCAGAAACTACGCCATTCAAGATTAGTAGCGTTTTGCATTTCTTTTTCTATAATTTCTGGTGACGGAAATCGTTTTGCAGTTTTGCGAGTGCGACCAAATCCTGCAATCCATCTGGTCTGATTTAAAGGAGCAAGACCTCGAATATTTAAACTATTAACTAAAGCTTCTCGTCCAGAGGGAATGGCTAGTAAACGAAATAATTCTGTTTTACCCACACCCCGACCACCTTGAATTAATAAAATGCTTGGCTCCAAAGCTTTTCTATAATCAACCACGGGTAAGAAATTTTTGAGAAATACGTCTTCATCATCACTTTCCTGTTCAGCAGTTGCTTTTCCAGGAGCAACTGCTCCCATTAATTCCAGTAACTTTTTTTTATCGAATTCAGCCATAATTTTTACCGATTGTTTATAATCACATCACGTCCAAATAATTGACAAAGCTTTTCAGCAATAGTTTGATAAGGAGAATCGGTCATAACTTTCACGAGATTTGCTAATCTCTCTTTTTCTTCTGGAGTATCGTGCCGTGAGTCACGAGTAAAGAGGGCAATATCTCCCCGCAGACTATTATCGTAGGGGACAACTATCGGGAAAAATGGTGCATCAGTATCATTAGAGTTAGGGACATCTTCAGATTCAGTATAATAGTTTTCTTGGAAAATTGTATAGGCTCTTTGTCGAAAATTTCGTAACTCTCTTTCTCGGCCAACTGTTCCTAAAGATGGAGCGAGAGCATGAACTAAAATTAATGGTAAAGGATCCTCAGGGTTAGATAGGGCTAAATGTTGGATAACTTGGGTTAATCCTGCCCAACTTTGTCGAGATTCCGTACCAAAAATAACCACTGCATGGGAAAAATAAGTAATAGCTAAACCACCAATATCATGAAAACCTGCTCTTGCATCCATGAGAATAAAATCCAGTGGTCTGCTTAACCTTTCTATTTCTTCTAGCATTTGTTTTAAAATGCCTTGTAGTTGACCATTGACAAGATTTTGAAAGTCTAAACGAGCCAATTTTTCTAAATAATCTTGATCCACATTTCCTGCTGGTAGCAATTTTAAGATTTCACCTTCATCTCCTAACAAATTTGAGTCATTAATATCTTTTAAACTCAGTTTCCATTTGTCTTTTTGAACTTTCTTTTCTAGCAAATAGTCCATGACACCAGAATTATCGGCAAAATCCTCAGAAAAAATTGTGGCCAGACCGGGAGCTTCTAAATCAAGATCAACTATAGCGACTCGATGACCATTCCGCGCTAAAGTTAAGGCAGTAGCGGCAATAGTAGTGGTGCGACCAACTCCTCCTTTGAAGGAAAAAAAGGAGACAATAGCTGGTTTATATCCTTTTTCAACTTTTTCAAAATCCCAAGGCAGTTGCTGCCCAATTTTATTCTCTGTCCATGCTTGTTTAGCCAGATGACGTTCTAGAATATACCATTTCAAGCTTGCCGATTCATCGAACCAAGGTGCCTGAACTCTTTCAGCTATGATAAGATCAATCAGGGCTTTATAAGCATCTCCTTCTCCTTTTTGCCACCAAATATCATGGCCATAGTAATACTCAAGTTTTTCAGACAGGAGTGTAGATAGATGGTTTTCTTCGTTTGATTCTATCTTGTTTTCCTGTTTTAACTCTAGAAATAAGCGAATTTTTCCCTCAACATCACGAATAATAGTCACAGATTTTAGTTTGGCTACAAGAGAACCAAGACTGGAATCCTGAAAGCATTCCCTTACCCTAGCAAAAGTTTCACTAAAACTAATCATCAGAATCTTAAATATCCTTACTAGAAATATAACCGTTTAGCACTAATCTGGGAATAATATCTCGATAAATTTCTTCAGCACATTCAACGGCCGAGTTAGCCTGATCTTCAGTCCAATATCCAGATTGATAATATCTTCTTTCTGGGTGATTTTGCCCTAGAACAGTTCCCCGGATGCGAGAAACTGGTAACTGTTGCTCTAAACGAGGATAGAGAATTCCTAATCTTTCCCTCGCTTTACCTTCTAATTCCTTGAGATCATGTCCGAATTTTTTAGCGGCTCTTTGATCATTTTTAAAATACTGTTCTACTAAAAGCTTAAAAGCGCATTCTACTACATAACCAGCTAGGTAAATGGCATTGTCCCAACGGTTTTTAGACAGCAAAATTTTGGCATCTTGCAAATGTCGTCCCGCTGCACTAGCAAATAACTCGGTCATAGATGTATCGAATCAAATAAAAACTTTTTAGCCATAAACAAATTCTACCACCATAACGAAACTCTAAGAACTTTACTTCCTTGTTGTTGATTTTTCAACCTAAACTTGCCAAATTTTCTGAAACTATTGCCTGATTTCCTCACTATAATTAAGCTGTTGACTGTCTAAATTACTCCTTAAGACTGCACTGGAGCGCCGGAGTTGCCAGTCCAAGCATTTGTACTAAAATTTCCCCTACTCAGTTTAAATCCAGTACAGCTTACCTGCTACTGAATCCTAACCCTAACAACAATTTTTGATTTTTACCAGAGGTCTAGGACAAGGACAAAAAGCTGATCTTGATTGAGTTATAGCACTTGCGGCCCTGTACGAGACGACCTCGAATCCTAACCCCGATCTTGAATAGGGACATCTCGTCTGAGGTGCTAATGAATAACACTTTTGGAATTAAAAGTCAATAGATTAAATATTAATTTTTGTAAAGAAAGGCCTGAGCATTTACTCAAAAAGCTCTTTACCATCTGTTACAAAATATGGCAAGATATTTATCGAATTGTGTCAAAACCCAGAGTAAATACTCACTTGGGTTACATTTTCTGATACAAAACAGAAACATATATCTAAATACCTTAAACAAAGGGCGATCGTCATCCGATGACGAAAATCCCTTCATACCAGACTCAGCAATCCTAAGGAGAACCATCATATATGTTCACTCACGTCAAGTCCACCATTCGTCATATAGTTCCCGACGGGTTGAATGGTCGATCGCTGGTCAAGGTGGTCTATGTCGTGCTAGAACCTCAGTACCAAAGTGCGCTGAGTAGTGCGGTCAGGGAAATCAACGCTAACAACCCGAAACTAGCGATCGAAATTAGTGGTTATTTAATCGAAGAACTGCGCGATGGGGAAAATTATCGCAATTTTCAAGAGGATGTAGCCAAAGCTAATATTTTCATTGCTTCTCTCATCTTTATCGAAGATTTAGCCGATAAAGTCGTGGCCGCTGTCGGTCCCCATCGGGATAAATTAGACGCAGCGATCGTCTTTCCCTCCATGCCCCAGGTAATGCGCTTAAATAAGTTGGGCAGCTTTTCCATGGCCCAATTGGGACAGTCTAAGAGTGTCATCGCTAACTTTATGAAAAAGCGCAGGGAAAACTCTGGCGCTGGTTTCCAAGATGCGATGTTAAAGTTATTGCGAACTTTACCGCAAGTCCTGAAATACCTCCCCATGGAAAAAGCTCAGGACGCACGCAACTTTATGTTAAGTTTCCAGTATTGGCTGGGAGGTTCCGCAGAAAATTTAGAGAATTTCCTGTTAATGTTGGCCGATAAGTACGTCTTTGATAACAAGGATGACAGTGTAGTTTACAAAGAACCGGTAGTTTATCCAGATATGGGTATCTGGCATCCTTTATCCATGAAAATGTTCGAGGATGTCAAGGAATACTTCGCTTGGTACAATAACCGCAGTGATATTGCCGATGACCTCAAAGACCCCTTGGCTCCCTGTGTTGGCTTAATTTTACAGAGAACTCACCTCGTTACTGGTGATGACGCTCATTATGTCGCTCTCGTGCAGGAATTCGAGTCTATGGGTGCGCGAGTCCTTCCCGTTTTTGCTGGAGGATTAGATTTTTCTAAACCCGTAGAAGAATATTTCTGGGATAAAAGCTTAAAAGGAGTGGAAGCGGTTGCCATCGTTGACACGGTAATTTCCCTGACAGGATTTGCTTTAGTGGGAGGTCCAGCACGACAAGATCATCCGAAAGCGATAGAATCCTTAAAACGTCTCAATCGTCCCTATATGTGCGCGTTACCGCTAGTTTTCCAAACCACTCAGGAATGGGAAGAAAGCGATTTAGGTTTACACCCGATTCAAGTAGCGCTACAGATTGCTATTCCGGAATTAGACGGTGCGATCGAACCTATTATATTATCGGGCCGGGATGGGGCCACGGGTAAAGCGATCGCCTTACAGGACCGGGTGGAAGCGATCGCTCAACGGGCGCTAAAATGGGCTAACCTAAGAAAGAAACCGAAACTCAATAAAAAAGTCGCCATCACCGTCTTTAGTTTCCCCCCCGATAAAGGGAATGTGGGAACCGCAGCCTATCTAGATGTGTTCGGTTCCATATACGAAGTGATGCAAGCGTTACAAAATAATGGTTATGACTTGCAGGACTTACCCGCATCTCCCCAAGAACTGATGGAAGCGGTAATCCATGATGCCACCGCACAATACCATAGTCCGGAGCTAAATATCGCCTATCGGATGTCCGTACCCGAATACGAACGCTTAACCCCCTATTCCGTCCGTTTAGAGGAAAATTGGGGACCACCACCGGGACACCTCAACAGTGATGGACAAAATCTCTTAATCTACGGCAAAGAATTCGGTAACGTCTTTATTGGGGTTCAACCCACCTTCGGTTATGAAGGGGATCCCATGCGTCTGCTATTTTCTCGTTCTGCTAGTCCCCACCACGGTTTTGCAGCCTACTACACCTATCTCAATCAAGTCTGGAAAGCAGACGCGGTTCTTCATTTTGGCACCCACGGTTCCCTAGAATTTATGCCGGGGAAACAGATGGGAATGTCTGGGGAATGCTACCCCGATAACCTCATCGGGATGATTCCCAACCTCTACTATTATGCCGCTAATAACCCCAGCGAAGCGACGATCGCTAAACGTCGCAGTTATGCGGAAACCATCTCCTATCTCACTCCCCCCGCAGAAAATGCCGGACTCTACAAAGGGTTAAAAGAACTAAGCGAGTTGATCGGTTCCTACCAAACCCTGAAAGATAGTGGGCGTGGGGTGCAAATTGTCAATACCATTGTCGATAAATGTTTCTTAGTCAATCTCGACAAAGATATAAGTTTACCTGATGGTGACACTGCCCATCTCAGTCAAGAGGAACGGGATAATATCGTCGGTTCGGTCTATCGTAAACTGATGGAAATTGAATCGCGCTTACTTCCCTGCGGACTTCACGTTATTGGGAAACCCCCCTCGGCGCTCGAAGCGGTGGCAACTTTGGTCAATATTGCCAGTTTAGACCGGGAAGAGGACGATTTACTTTCCTTACCCCGAATTATTGCCAACAGCATCGGCCGGGATCTAGAGGAAGTTTATCGCAATAGCGATCGAGGGGTGTTAGAGGATGTGGAATTACTGCAAAACATCACCCTAGCGACTCGCGCTGCTGTCGCAACTTTAGTCGAGTCCCAAACCGACGCGGAAGGTCGGGTATCGATGCTTTCTAAGCTGAATTTCTTGAATATAGGCAAGAAATCGCCTTGGATCGAAACTTTACGGTCGATGGGTTATCCACAAGTTGATCCGGTGGCGTTAAAACCCCTGTTTGAATACCTAGAATTCTGTTTAGAACAGGTTTGTGCCGATAATGAATTAGGGGCGCTATTAAAAGCATTGGAAGGAGAATACGTTCTTCCCGGTCCTGGTGGCGACCCCATCCGTAACCCCGGAGTTTTACCGACGGGTAAAAATATCCACGCTTTAGACCCCCAGTCTATCCCGACCCTAGCGGCGGTAAAATCGGCTAAAATCGTGGTGGATCGTCTGTTAGAGCGGCAAAAACTGGATAATGGCGGTAAATATCCTGAAACCATCGCTTGTGTTCTCTGGGGAACTGATAATATCAAAACTTATGGGGAATCCCTAGCACAAATTCTCTGGATGGTGGGGGTTCGTCCTGTTCCCGATGCTTTGGGACGGGTGAATAAATTGGAATTGATTCCCCTAGAGGAATTAGGAAGACCGCGCATTGATGTGGTGGTCAACTGTTCTGGTGTCTTCCGGGATTTATTTATCAATCAGATGAACTTGCTTGACCAAGGGGTAAAAATGGCCGCGGAAGCAAACGAACCGATAGAGATGAATTATGTCCGTAAACACGCTATTGAACAAGCAAAAGAAATGGGTTTAACGGTTCGACAGGCAGCCACCCGCATCTTTTCTAATGCTTCTGGTTCTTATTCTTCTAACATCAATCTCGCGGTGGAAAATAGCAGTTGGGAAGACGAAAAAGAGTTACAGAATATGTATCTCAACCGCAAGGGTTTTGCTTTCGACTCGGATAATCCGGGGATGATGGCCGATAATCGTCGGTTGTTTGAAGCATCTTTAAAAACTGCGGAGGCAACTTTCCAAAACTTGGATTCTAGCGAGATTAGTTTAACCGATGTTTCCCACTATTTCGACTCGGACCCGACAAAAGTTGTCGCTAGTTTACGGGATGATGGCAAAAAACCGGCGGCCTATATTGCCGATACTACCACCGCTAACGCTCAGGTGCGTACTTTATCGGAAACCGTGCGCTTGGATACCCGCACCAAGTTACTCAATCCCAAATGGTACGAGGGAATGTTAAGTCACGGTTACGAAGGAGTCCGAGAATTATCGAAGCGTTTGGTTAATACCATGGGTTGGTCTGCAACTGCTGACGCGGTGGATAATTGGGTTTATGAAGATGTCAACACCACTTTTATTCAAGATGAGGAAATGTGTCAGCGTCTGATGAATCTCAATCCTAATTCTTTCCGCAAGATGGTGGGAACCCTGTTAGAAGTTAATGGTCGCGGTTACTGGGAAACTTCTCAAGAGAATTTAGACCGCTTACAGGAACTTTATCAAGAAGTGGAGGACCGCATCGAAGGAATCGAGTAGAATAGATAGATAAGACTTGAGAGACTGGCTAATTACCGGTCTCTTGAGTTTTGAACAAACATGAAAAATAACTTTTGGGGGTTAATTTGGTCTAGTTTTTTAGGAATTCAGTCATTGGTGCTGGGATTCCTGGGTTTTGTCGCTAGTTTACTTGCGTGGGTATTTGCTGGGCAGACACCTATTCCTCTAGTGGTTCTTTTTGTTATAATCACGATGGCTATATTAGCTATAGCTACTCTATGTAAGGCGTTACAAACGGCACTAGAAGAATATCACAGAGTCAAGCAAAATATTATTCCGAAAATCCTACGAGTTCAAAAGGACGCAAATAATAATATTCAATGCTTACTCGAAGCCTCAAATTTATTTGCCGCTCAACTAATGATATCGTTTTACTATACGGACGAAGATGGGTTTGAAGTATTAATCGGTGAGGGGTTTGTTAAAAATGTACAAAGCGATCAAAAAATACAGACAGTTCTCGACCAGCCAGAAGCGGGCTATCAAAATGTTTTAGACAGATTAGCTAATAACGAAGACAAAATTATTCAAAGAATCAAAGTCAAACCGAGTATTTATAAAAAATAATTAAACCTGTAGAGGAAATTATGGAAAACGTCACAGAAATTCCCCTTTTATCCCCCAAAGGAACTTTTCCTGCCACGGTCGTTAAGGTTATTGACGACTATAAATTAGTAATGAATAGAGGTGAACAGAACGGAATTCGAGAAGGTCAAAGAATGATGGTTTATCGTATCGATGACGAAGAAATATTAGATCCCCATACTGGCGAATCTTTAGGGTTTCTCGAATTAGTAAGAGGTACGGGAAGAATTATTTTCGTTCAAGATAAAATATCTATAATTGAAACCGATCAGAAAAAAACTTATAGAAAAAGAATAGAAAATTCTTCTTTGGGATTGAGGAGTTATAAATCTGAAGTGGTAGAATCCGATGAATTAAAACCTTTTGATAATGCTCAAGTTGGCGATTTAGTCAAACCTATTTAGACCTATCGATGGAACAACCAATATTAAAATACTTTCTGTCTCTTAAATATCCGATTTCAATTTATCCCGAAGAAGAAGGAGGATACACGGCATTAATTCCCGATTTACCCGGATGTATGAGTCAGGGTGAAACTTTAGAAGAAGTGATTATTAATATTGAAGAAGCGAGCGAATTTGGATAGAGACGGTTTATTTTGGTAGATCTTTTTGCGTAGGTTGGGTTGAACGAAGTGAAACCCAACAACTGAGGGTTTCTGTCGGGTTTCGTGACCTCAACCCGACCTACGAATTTACTTTTTTGCCCACTAAAGTATCCCATCTCGATTGCTCCTAAAGAAGAATTGAGGGAGCTAGAAAGTTATGGATAGAGACAGTTTATCATAGTGGTAAAAAAGTAATTCCTTCACCTTCTCAAAGATAAATTTTCTCACTCTCGACTCACAGCGATCGCATTCTGCCGGAATTGAGGGATAACTTTCTCCGGTCCGCAAGCCGGAGGAGACAAAACTGGTTTATGCTAGAAAGAGTTACTCTTAACGTAACTTTACAAAGTCATCGATCGCCCACATTTATGGATTGCATCATCAATCGTCGAGCGCGGTTTTCAGCCAGCCATCGCTATTATCTACCAGAATGGGACGAAGCCGAAAATCAAAGACGTTTTGGTCTTGGTAGCCGTTTTCCCGGTCATGGTCACAATTACGAATTATACGTCTCCCTATACAAAGAACTCAATCCTTATGGCATGGTGGAGAATCTCTCCACCGTGAAACAGGTAATTAAACGAGAGATAACCAGTCAATTAGACTACTCCTATCTCAATCAAGTCTGGCCGGAATTTCAGCAAACCCTACCCACCACAGAAAATATCGCCAGAGTTATCTGGCAAAGATTAGCACCCTATTTACCATTAGTCAAAATTCAACTATTTGAACACCCCGAATTGTGGGCAGAATATCAAGGAAAAGATATGGAAGCAACTTTAACCGTCAAAACCCATTTTAGCGCCGCCCATCGTTTGGCTTTACCGCAATTAACCCTGGAACAAAACTCGGAAATCTACGGCAAATGCGCTAGGGTAAACGGTCATGGCCATAATTATCACCTAGAAGTATCCGTGGCGGGGGAAATCGATCCCCGCACCGGTATGATTGTAGATCTAGGGGATTTACAAAAAGCGATCGATGAATTGGTAGTAGAACCCTTCGATCATACTTTTTTAAATAAGGATATTCCCTACTTTGCCGAAGTGGTTCCCACCGCGGAAAATATTGCCTTACATATCGCTCAACTATTAGGGGAACGGATCCGCCAATTAGGAGCCCAATTAGATAAAGTTAAACTGATTGAAAGTCCCAATAATTCTGCGGAAATCCACTGTCGTGGTTTGGTTCAAGCTCCCCGACAACTTCTAGAAAAAACCCTGACAGCCGTTTAATTGCCTGTCGGTTAAGGTGATTAGGGTGAGCATGGCTCACCCTGATGGATTTAATTAGGGTTTGCTGAATAAATCTAAAAACCTTGTTGGATAACGCTTTTAGACTTTTTTTGCCTCAAAAAGTGCCGACCTTTGGAGTGATTGGGGGGAAAATCCCTGGACTTTTTTCCTGAAAATTAGGTAATTGACCACATGAAAATGAGTAAAACCCCACACCCCACACCCCACACCCCACACCCTACCCCCAGGAAAAACTTTTTCACCAGACCCTAATTAAACCCTAGTTAAACACTTCTCGCCATCCTCGCTTTCCTTTGCTTTGGCGTAAGGGAGAGGCTAAATCGACAATTTTCTCGAGCAGTTTCGGGGCAAATTTTTGGCACCAAAGAGCTAGATGACTTTGCCAACCGACGACAATTTCCGTTTTGTCCCTATTTAACCCGGTAATTAGGGTTTGGGCGACTTCTTCGGCGCTCATCGGTTTTAACCATCGAAATAACTGCAATTCTCGCACCATATCCGTATCGGTTAAAGAGGGTAAGAGGGTGACAACTTTGATGTTGTGTTCCCGTAATTCCGACCTGAGAGCTTGACTAAAACCCAAAATGGCAAATTTGGTGGCCGAGTAGGTAGCAAAGCTAGGAGCGGCAATTTTACCCATCATGCTGGAAACATTGACAATCGTTCCCTGTCCCCGAATTGCCATCCGGCGGGCAATTAAGCGAGTAACCGTGTACAGGGCCATCAGATTTAAAGATATTTCTGCTTGCACTTGCGAAAATTGCGAGCGTAGAAAGGGGGTTTGATGGGCAATACCGGCACAGTTAACGAGGATATCGATGCCGCGGCATTCTTGCCAAACGCGGATAATTGAAGGACTAACAAGGTCATTTTCGGTTAAATCTAGGGCTAAAGGTGTGGCAATGACCCCTAGGGACTCAATTTCTTTCGCTAGTTTTTCTAATCGCTCTTGATCTCTGGCAACAATCACAATTCTGCTTAAACCTTGTCGGGCCAATTCTAAGGCGATCGCTCGTCCAATGCCCCGGGATGCCCCCGTGACTAGGGCAGTTTTTCCCTGTAATTTCATGATCAAACTCCTGTTTTAAGCAACAGTACAGAAATTTATTGGTTTTGCTTCTGAAATCTTTGATTTGTGCATCTATACCCTACATAGGGTTTGCTGAAAAAGCTTTTCCTGGGGGCAGGGTGTGGGGTGTGGGGTGTGGGGTGTGGGGTTTTACCCATTTTCAGGGGGTCAATTACCTAATTTTCAGGGAAAAAGTACCTGAATTTTCCCCCCAATCACTCCAAAGGTCGGCACTTTTTGAGGGAAAACAAGTCTAAA
>NZ_JAPZQJ010000568.1:0-4970 GCF_027530405.1 Microcystis sp. LE19-41.2A
ACCAGATATGGGAGTGGTCGGGGGGAAAATTCCGGGACTTTTTCCCTGAAAATTAGGTAATTTACCCGATGAAAATGGGTAAAACCCCACACCCCACACCCCACACCCTACACCCTGCCCCTAGGAAAAACTTTTTCAGCAAATCCTAATTAATACCAATCATCCATCGACCGGAAAATTGAGGCATCGGGGAACATAGTTGGATTACCACTAGCGTCGATTTTTTGCCGTAATTCTCGCAATTGTTGATTGCCGATGAGAAAATCATTTTCTACTAATTGATAGGGCAGTACATTATTATCTAAAGCATACACTGCCGTGATGCCGGCAGCTACCCCAGAGGACCACTCGAAGGAATGGACACGATAGGCGGCCGCGGCAATATGACTAAGGGCGATACTTTTGCCCGCTATCAGTAAATTATCGATTTTTTGGGGAATTATAGCCCTTAAAGGGATCTCGAAGGGATAAGCTTGCCCTTGTCCCTGTCTTTCTCCTGCTTTTTCTGTATTACCCGGTTTTTCGGGGGGATGTTCCGTCATGCAGGGATGAAAATCAATCGCATAGTGACCGATACCGACGGAATCGGGGTAAATGGTAGAGCGCTTGCGTTTAACGGCCTGATCGGGGGATAATGTGCCATCAAGTACGGAAAATCCCTCTAATCCTGCCAAGGTGGCAATTAAGCGCCGATATTCTGCCGGAGAAAGATTTTGACGATAGAAATCGCTTTGAAAATTTTGTCGGGAAATATCGATTTCTGTGACGGTAAAACCATCGGGGTAAGTCAGGGAAGGACGACCGATAATCCGTCTTGCTTCCCGAATATAGGGATATTTTGACAAACCATGGGCAGTTCCCATGGGAGAATCAAAACCGGAGAGATAACGGTTATTCAAATGGGGAACTTTTACCCCGTCCCCTAACTGGGAATCGGTGGTCCCTTCTACTAACCAATAATAGTAGGAAATGGCGTGTTCTTCGCCCCTCGCGAGGGTTTCGGTGCGTAATCCTCCCATCCATCCCCCCGGAGATAACTGTCCTAACTTTTGCAACTGTTCACGGGTGTAGATAAAGTTATCCTTCGCAGTCCCCGGACGGTAATCATTTCCCCAGGTCCAATTCTGCATGGAAATATCCCCCGGGACGGGTTCGGTAAAAGTAATTCCCCCAAAGGTTTTCTCTTTACCCAGTTGCGGACTCCAAATACGACGATAGGTGAAAACTAGGTCAAAATCGGCTAATCGCGGCAATTCATAGCTAAAATAGGGGGCATAGCGTTCATAATAAACGGGTTTCTCGTGGGTTTGTGGTTTTTCTGTTTCCTCCATGGCGAAGGTATAGGTAAAGCCTTGGGTACAGTAGGGGTCTCCAGTGACGCTAGAGGAAGAAGGTTCGAGATAACTGCGCTTATCGACACCTAAACGGTAGGGAATATCTGATAATCCGATTATTTCCCCTGTTTCGGTCGCTTCAATCACATACCAATCCGCTAATTGATTCGGTTGGGAGGATTTGGGGACAAAACGGAGGATTTTCTTATCAAAACGGGGAGAATTTTCGTAGCGATAGATATCCTCCATTTTTTGCGATAAAAACTCGGTATTTAGGGGAGGAGTACCTTTTACGGGACTATGTTGAATAGCAATTACACTGGTAATCTGTTGACCGGTACCGCGATTGGGTAAAGTTTCAATATTTAATTCTTTGACTACCGTGGAGGGAAACCATTTCAGAGTTCCTTTGCCTTTTTTGGCAGCGTCTTCTAACTGTTGAAATAATAATTTATGTCCATCAAAAGGCAAAAAACAAGACCCGCTTACCCAACATTCTCCGGGGTTGCGTTTCCCGTAATGCTTTCTAATTCTTTCCCTAAATTCTAGATAACCTTTCGGGAAAAATAATTTTTCTCTTTGTGTCCGTCTTTCATCTAATGCGGAGGTTCCCTGAGAAGATATCTGTCCACCCACCCAGTCGGTAATCTCGGTTAAACAGACGGTTTTTCCTAATAATAAAGCTTCGTAGGCCGCACCGGCACCGGCTAAACCACCACCCACCACCAGAATATCACAGCCGACGGTTTGATCTGGTTCTCGCGGGGGGGCTGCTAGGGTGAGGGGAGTGAAAGCTTGCAGGAGAAATAATCCCAGAGAGAGGGATTTAAGAGGAGTAAAGTGATGATTGAAAATTTTAGGTGACATTATTGACAAATATCAATGTTGTGACTGAGAGTTTCCTCTTTCTTTGAAGCAGTAGCGAGAGAATCTGTTCCTGAAATCCTGATTGTTTTTTTGGGCAATATTGAGAACTTTGTAGCTTGATGCTGGCTTTTGAGAGATTATACATCGCCAAGCTGACAATCGATCGCTTTTCTGGAAATGTCTTGACAAAATAGAGATAGCCTGATTCGGTGTCATTCCCTTTGTTATTCCCTGTAATCCTTCCTAAGTTAAATTCAAAACAAACCCGGGTAAGACATCTTCCCCGGATAAAATAGCAGGTAAATTAATAATTTCCCCATCGCTATTTAGTCGGTAGATTTCCACCTGCTGCTGTTGAGGATTAATCAACCAACCCAAACGTAAACCACTGGCTAAATATTCGCGCATCTTGTCGCGTAAAGAGGTTAAGGAATCGGTACGAGAACGTAATTCAATCACAAAATCAGGACACAAAGGTGGGAACTTTTCTCGCTCTTCTGCGCTCAAAGCTTCCCATCTCTCCCGTTTTATCCAAGCAACATCAGGAGAACGATATCCTCCATTTGGTAAACGAAAAATTGTCGAAGAACTAAACACCTCACCAAGTTGAGTTTGCTCGTTCCATACCCCAACTTTAACAATCAAATTAGCTTCTTGTTTACCAGTATTTCCACCCACGGGAGGCATAATTAATAATTCTCCTTTTTGATTACGTTCTAAATTCCATGTTTGATTAGCCTGACAGAGATGATAAAATTGTTCATCAGTCAAATTAACTGTCTCTAGATTTAACACTACAGTTTCCATCGCTTCTCCTTTTTGCTACTTTATCAACTATAACTTAATTATAAGAATGGCCCTATCGTTGATTCATCTCAACCTATTTACCTAATTGACTCTCTAAAAATTCTGGCCAATTGGGATTAGTAGTGTCTAGGGAAATTAGATAGGGTTGTTCTTTTTCATTAAAAGGTTCTGTTTTCTCAATTTGGGCATTTAAAACCTCGATAGTAGCGTCAGAAATATCGCCTTTTCTAGCGGCAATCCGTTGTTTTAAAACTTCTATAGGTGCGTGACAATGGACAATATGGAAAGGAATCTGTAAATTTTGGGCATAGGTTAATAAGGGTTCTCGCCAAGCATATTTATCGTAGCGTGCATCGAGAATAACTGGATAACCTAAAGCTATTAAAATTTCGGCTAATTCCGCCAGTCTAGCGAAGGTTTTTTGACTCATTTCGAGACTATATATGTCTAGACTTCCTGTTTGATTTAAGTCAATTCCAGCCAAATGTTTGCGAACTGCATCGGAACGAATCTGAATAGCATTAAGATTTTTAGCAATTACTTTACCTATGGTACTCTTACCCGATCCAGAAAATCCCGACATCAGAATTAATCTCGGTTTCTGCGGTTGGGTGTACTGCCAAGCTAATTGATAATAATCTTGTGCATTTGCTTTAATTTTCTCGGAAAAACTGTCACCATCAAGCAAAAAACTATTGACTTTTGCCCTCACATATGCTTGTCTGGTCAGGTAGAGAGGCAAGACTTTTAAACCCTCCCAGTCCGCGGTTTGTTCTAAATAAGTATTGACAAATAAATTAGCGAAATCTTCTCTCCCCCTAGCGGTTAAATCCATGACTGTAAAAGCAATATCATACATGACATCAACGAAGCGAAAAGATTCATTAAATTCTATGCGATCAAATAATTGTATTTCTCCCTGCCACTGACAGATATTATTTAAATGTAAGTCACCGTGACATTCGCGAATCATCCCTTTTATTTGTCTTTCTTCTAACCAATCTCCGTGTTCTGCGAAGAATTTATCTGTATAAGCTTTCGTTTCATCGTATTGTTTTTGGGTTTGGACAAAATTAATATATTTCTCGGTTTGTTGGTAGTTTTCATCAAAAGCTTGTTTAATAACTTCTAAATTGCCAAATTGATTAATATAGGAATTAGTCACAGCTTGTCGATGAAATCCTGCCACTTTTTCAGCCAAAGATTTTATAGCTTTTTCCGTTAGTTCTCCCCGTTCAAAAACTTTACTCAGTAAACATTCTTGGGGAAACTGATTCATTTTTAAAATGTATTCGATCGCTTTTCCTTCTCCATTTAAACTTATGCTACCCTGTTGATCATTAATTGACAAAACTTCTAGATAGATATTATCGGCGACTTTTTTATTTAACTCTAGTTCCTGTTCTAGATAATACTTTCTCTTTTCTAAAGTGGAGAAATCTAAAAAATTATAATTAACTGGTTTCTTGACTTTATAGGCATAATCTCCTGTCAAGAAGATAATTGAAGCATGGGTTTGGATAATTTCAACGGGAATTTTGACAGAATGAGGATAAAAGTCAGGATTTTTTAATTCTTCGATTAATCGATTGCTATCCATAGCGAGAACTCCTATCGGTTGCATCTCATTTGTATAAATTTACTAGGTTGGGATTTTTCCAGGAAAACCCTCAGCTAAAATTGGCTGTTATTTCCGATTTTATCACTTAATCTTTGACTCTTGGGGGATTCTACCCCCCAAACGCGGGAAAGCATTAGCTTTGCAAGTGGGATGCTTACACGGGGTTGTTCATACATTTGTACCAGTTTAAGGATGACTGACTAGGGTCTGCTGAAAAAGTTTTTCGTGGGGACAGGGTGTGGGGTGTGGGGTGTGGGGTGTAGGGTTTTACCGATTCTCATCTGGTCAATTACCTAATTTTCAGAGAAAAAGTCCCAGAATTTTCCCCCTATCTCTCCCAC
>NZ_JAPZQJ010000021.1:0-3799 GCF_027530405.1 Microcystis sp. LE19-41.2A
CCCAACGTGATTCTCCATTTTTTTAGAGAAAGATAGACTCTCTCTCACCAGCCGAGAAATCCTTTGTCGAAAGGTATTATTTAATCTTTCAATAGGATTAGTTTGACCAGTTTCTTTTCCGACCGGTCGATGACGTTTACTAGGAATTACTGTCTTATAGGACTCCCAAAAGTCTGTGTAAGCAACCGCGCATTGTCGGTAAACACCTGGTAAACTAGCCCCAAAGTTTTTTAGCTGATTGACGACTCCTATCTCCGCGCATAGCAACCAATAATTTCTCTTGTCTTTCTATCAATTAACCGCCAAATATAAACCTTTATCGTCTTAGAAAAAACCAAAGACCACATCTCATCACATTCTCTAACCAATTTACCTTTTGATTTGTCTGAAACCTTTACTTGACGAGGGACAGATGCCAATTTATTGTTGACGTAATTTTGTAACCATGACCAACTTACTCCTGTTACTCTAGCAATTCCTCGTCAGGAAATTCGTTCGAGTAAGAGTTGATCAATTAATTGTTTGGTTTGGTCAGAGACGGTTTTATTAGTGGGATTGATCACAAACTGACGACCACATTCTTTACATTAACGTTTGGGTTTTCCCTTAGGAATAGAACCATTCTTGATAGTATGGTGAGAACCACAATTAGGACAGGGGAATAGAGGTGAAGGGGGTACTTTGTTCGGTGCTAGACTGATATTTGAGTAAGCCAGACAGGAGCCAGAAAAAGATATTTATCAGAAAAGTCATGAGCAAGCTAGAGGTTTAAAGACTGATCGGGTTCCAATTATTTTTATTAATAAATATTTTACACAATTCATACCAGGTAAGCAAGAGAGCTACGCCACTACTACCGAATCATTACCGAAATGTCTGGGAGTGGTGTCAAGATGATTGGTGCGAAAATTATGAAGAGATAAAAAAGAGCAAAAAACAGCAAAATCAGGCATATAAAGTTCTGCGGGGCGGTTCTTGGTTCAACGATCCGGATAACTGCCGTTCCGCTTACCACTACGACATCAACCGCCGCGACGACGGCAGCAGCGGCGGTTTTCGGGTGGTGCGCGGTGCTGGGAGGACTCTGTAACCCTTTTCCCCTTTTTTTCCTTTTTTCCCTTTTTCGATTTTTTTGAGCAAAATGTACTATTTATGTGGTATTTATGTACTATACAAGGATTGAGAGAATTATCTCTCTTTTGTTAAAGTGGGTTGAAACCTTGATTTCTCCTAGCCTGAAACGCGTAAATTCGTTAAAATTTTCAAGACTGACAGAAGAGACCACAAACGCGGGATACCCCTCCGCACCACCTAAAAGGAGAATCTAATGTTCAAAATCGATACTTGCTGTACTCTAGTACCCTACTTTGAAGTACAAGAAGGAAAAATTGCTGCGTTTAAGGAACTAAGCCCCAAGTTCATTGAGAGAACCCGCACCGAAGAGGGCTGTATCCATTATGCTTTCTCGTTTAGCGGTAATATTGTTCATTGCCCCGAGGGTTACGTCGATGCCGCCGCAGTTCTTGCCCACCTGCAAAACGTTGGGGAACTGCTAGACGAAGTTCTCAAAATCGCCAAGATTATTCGCCTAGAAGTTCACGCTCCCGCTTCCGAAATCGAAAAGCTGCGGGAGCAATTGGCTTCTCTTAACCCTCAGTTTTTCGTTCTCGACGAAGGTATTCGCCGCACCAGCGAAGCCTAACCCCGAACTGACAGAAAACGGATGCCCTATTCCCGTCTCGAAACGCACCGGATTACTTCTTTCTCCGGCGAGTTTGTCTTGCGCCCAACTATTAGAAAGATTGAGGGACAATTAAACTTTCAGTACATATCGACCATACGAGAAAAAGCGGGAGAAGAGGAGATAAATGGCAGCAAATTTCCATGTTCTTCCACTTTATTCCTGAAAGTAGAAATGATTGAAATCGTCAATTTCCACTTATTTTGGGACTGACATCACCCTTAGACTCCGAATATTCTGAAATTAGCAAGTAAACACGGCTTCCCAATTTCGGGAAAAAATTATGAATCTACGTTCTGTCAAGACTATCGTATTAAGCGGTATAGCCCTGTTGGTGGCAACTTTGCCCAGCCTCGCTCAAATTCCAATAGAGCCGATCCTTCTGACTACTGCTACTCGCTTCAATTGTGGTCCCCACTTAGAAACATATATAGTTCGTTCGCTAGATAACCGACGGGGAACTGGGATTCGTTGTGTCAAATTCAGTAAAGGACAGCAAGGCTCAAGCATTCCCCGTCTGTCCTGGTACGGGGAAGGAACCTGGGAAGGGGCTACCTACCGTCATTTGGGACAGGCGATTGACCGAGGCAGAATGTTGGTCGGGTTCGCGTCCGACATTCACGGTAACGGGGAGGATGCTAACTTCAACTATCCGGGTAATCTCGATATCCGAACGGTCAGACCAGGAGTGATTCGAGTGACTGGGGCTTGGAATGAGGAGTGGCGTTCGGCTTCCTCCGTTAACTACAACCCCTTACCCCGTCCCAAAACCTGCGGTAGCCATTTCAATCAATATCAGGTAACTGATTTGACAGGTGGGCGCAGAGGCAAAGGTCTGCGCTGTATGCTGAAAGAAGGTCCAGCCAACACAACCTGGTTCGGTAACGGGGATTGGGATGGCAACACCTATTCCCACCTGGGGACTCGCGGAAAGAACGGCTACGGGTCCGCAGATATCTGTCCACCTGAGCGAGTCCATGCCACTATTTTCGGAACCATCTGCAATAACTTCGACTACGGTTCCCTTACCTTCACCTCTACGCGCAGTGGCTTCAATGTCAACGGTGCTTGGAGCGAGAAGTGGTTATTGGTCAGGTGATTTGTCGAGAATTTCAATAAAAAAAGGTTGGGGCGAACATTAGCTCACCCCAACCTTTTTTGTCGTAATTATTTGATTAGAACTTAACCATTGATAGCGGGAGCAATCAGAGCCACGGGAGTCTGTTCGCCACTAGCTAAGTCTAAGGGTAAATGGATTATTTAAATCCTTTTATAACCCCCTATTATTCGAGTTCTTGAGGTTCAATAACCAACTTAATTCCCTGAATAATTAATTTGATTTTTTCCTGAGAAAGTCTTCCGATAGACTCCGTTAAAAGACGTTTATCAACCGTGAAAACCTGTGAAACATTAACAACACTGGATTCAGGTAAATTCCCTTCACCCTCATTCAATAAAACATTACCAATAGCTTTTGCTCGTCTCAAATTGGTTGTTAATGGACACACAATAACCGTCCCAATTTGTGACTGATTCAGAGCATCATTTTGCACCACAACACAAGGACGAAGATAAGCAGGTTCAGAACCTTGTGGTTCTCCTAAATCAATCCAATAAATATCACCTTGAAAAATCGTCATATTTACTCAGATAATTGGCGTTGATGATGGCGTATTCCCTCTAACATCAAAGTTTCTGATTCGTCCAATCCATCACTATAAGCTTCATTCCAACTATCCATTAATCGTTGTTTAGTTGTTTTTTGATTATTCAATCCTAATTGTTGATGTAACTGCTCCAATAACCATTTTTTATCTTCAAGAGAACAGTCTCGTAATTTTTGTTCCAGTTCAATAATTTGAGGGGATATCATAAGATTAACTCCACTTAACATTGAGCTATATCATAATTCTAACAACAAAAAAGCACCCCCTTGCGGGAGTGCCTTTTCGTTCAGACTAGGAATTAACCATTGATAGCAGGAGCAATCAGAGCTACAGGAGCCTGTTCACCACTAGCCAAGTCTAAGGGGAAGTTATGTGCATTACGCTCGTGCAT